>NZ_JAMYPB010000043.1:0-57003 GCF_040320135.1 Mesorhizobium sp. M0772
CTTGACACCTCTCCCCCGTCGATCGGGGGAGAGGTGTGAAGCGAAGCTTGACGGGGTGGGGGTCGGCTGCTCGCCAGATATGCCGGTGTGCCTGGGCTTTGGGGTGTGCGGGACTTTAGACGGCTGCGTGGTGCGGGGCCGGCGGCCCCCACTCGGTCGCCGCTTGGCGGCGCCACCTCTCCCCCCTCCGGAGGGAGAGGAAAGGCGCCAGGCGGCTTAAGCTCTCCTTCCTGACGGAGTGGGGGTCGACCAACCGTCAAGATTGAAGCTCTCATTGTCGAACGCCGTGGCAAGACTACTCCGCCGCCTGTAGCGGAGCGATGCGGCGGCTCTGCTCGGCCTGCTCGTTATAATCGCGCTGCCAGTCCGAAGGCCCGTTGGAGGCGCCGACCTGCACCGCGGTCACCTTGTACTCCGGGCAGTTGGTCGCCCAGTCGGAGAAGTCGGTGGTGATGACGTTGGCCTGCGTGTCGGGATGGTGGAACGTTGTGTAGACCACACCTGGCGACACCCGGTCGGTGATCAGCGCACGCAGCGTCGTCTCACCCGAACGGCTGGTCAGCCGCACCCAGTCGCCATCGCGCAGGCCGCGGTTCTCGGCATCGTGCGGATGGATCTCCAGCCGGTCCTCCGAGTGCCACATGACGTTTTCGGTGCGCCTTGTCTGTGCACCGACATTGTACTGGCTGAGGATGCGACCGGTGGTCAGCAGCAACGGGAAACGCGGCCCGGTCCGCTCGTCGGTCGCCACATATTCTGTGCGGATGAACTTGCCCTTGCCGCGCACGAAGCCGTCGATATGCATGATCGGCGTGCCGAGCGGCGCCTTCTCGTTGCAGGGCCATTGCACCGATCCGACACGGTCGAGCAGATCGAAAGAGACGCCGGCGAAGCTTGGCGTCGTTTTGGCGATCTCGTCCATGATTTCGGAGGGATGCTGGTAGTTCCAATCCAGCCCGATCGCGCGGGCAAGCTCCTGTGTCGCTTCCCAGTCGGCATAGCGCGCCTTCGGCTCCAGCACCTTGCGCACCATGTTGATGCGGCGCTCGGCATTGGTGAAGGTGCCGTCCTTTTCCAGGAAGGTCGAGCCCGGCAGGAAGACATGCGCGTAGTTCGCTGTCTCGTTGAGGAACAGGTCGTGCACGACGACGCATTCCATCGCCGCCAGGCCGGCCGCGACATGCTTGGTATCAGGGTCGGATTGCAGGATGTCCTCGCCCTGGATGTAGATGCCCTTGAAGGATCCGTCGACGGCGGCATCCAGCATGTTGGGGATGCGCAGGCCCGGTTCGTCGTCGAGCTTCACCCCCCACAACGTCTCATAGATGTCGCGCACCGCCTCGCCGGAGATGTGGCGGTAGCCCGGCAGTTCATGCGGGAACGAGCCCATGTCGCAGGAACCCTGCACGTTGTTCTGGCCGCGCAGCGGATTCACCCCGACGCCCGGGCGGCCGATATTGCCGGTCGCCATGGCAAGGTTGGCGATAGCCATAACCGTGGTCGAACCCTGGCTGTGTTCGGTCACGCCGAGGCCGTAATAAATCGCGCCATTGCCGCCCTTGGCATAGAGCCGTGCAGCACCTCGGATCAGTTCGGGATCGACGCCGGACAGCTTGCCCACGATTTCGGGGCTGTTTTCCGGCAAGGCGACGAAAGAAGCCCAATCCTGGAACTCCGCCCAGTCGCAGCGATCGCGGATGAAGGCTTCGTCGAAAAGCCCTTCGGTAACGATGACATGCGCCAGCGCCGTCAGCACCGCTACGTTGGTGCCGGGCTTCAGCGGCAGGTGATAGTCGGCCTCGATATGCGCCGACTTGACCATTTCGGTGCGGCGCGGATCGAGCACGATCAGCTTGGCGCCCTGGCGCAGCCGCTTTTTCAGCCGCGAGGCGAACACCGGGTGCGCGGAAGCCGGATTGGCGCCGATGATGACGGCGACATCGGTGAAATCGACGGAATCGAAATCCTGCGTGCCGGCCGAGGTGCCATAGGTCTGGCCGAGGCCGTAGCCGGTCGGCGAGTGGCAGACGCGCGCGCAAGTGTCGACATTGTTGTTGCGGAAGCCTTGGCGCACCAGCTTCTGGACGAGATAGGTCTCTTCATTCGTGCAGCGCGAGGACGTGATACCGCCGATCGAGGTGCGGCCGTATTGATACTGGATACGGCGGAATTCCTTGGCCGTATGGGCGATGGCCTCTTCCCAGCTCACCTCGCGCCAGGGATCGCTGACCTTTTCCCGGATCATAGGCGACAGGATGCGGTCCTTGTGGGTGGCATATCCATAGGCGAAACGGCCCTTCACGCAGGAGTGGCCGTGGTTCGCCTTGCCGTCCTTGTAGGGCATCATGCGAATGACTTCGTCGTCCTTCACTTCTGCCTTGAACGAGCAGCCGACGCCGCAATAGGCGCAGGTGGTGACAGCGGAACGCTCGGGCATGCCTTTCTCAAGCACGGTCTTTTCACGCAGCGCATCGGTCGGACAGGCCTGCACGCAGGCGCCGCAGGATACGCATTCGGAGGCGATGAAGTCCTCGTGCATGCCTGCGACCATGCGCGATTCGAAACCGCGGCCCTCGATCGTCAGCGCGAAGGTGCCTTGCACCTCCTCGCAGGCCCGCACGCAGCGCGAGCAGACGATGCATTGCGCCGGATCATAGGTGAAATAGGGGTTGGACTCGTCGCGGGCGATGTAGTCGACCGCCAGCGAGCCATGGCCGGGCGCGACGCCGTTTTCCTGCTTGACGTGGTTGCGGCCCTCGATGCCGAAGCGGTTCTCGGTCAGGCCGACAGACTTCGCCACAACGTCGAACTCGCTGGCCCCGGTACCGGCCTTCTCGTTCCAGCCGGTCGGGTGGTCGGAGACGTAAAGCTCCATGACACCTCGGCGGATGGCGTCGAGCCGCTCGGATTGCGTGCGCACCACCATGCCTTCGCCGACGGGCGTCGTGCAGGATGCCGGCGTGCCGCCGCGCCCGTCGATCTCGACCAGGCAGACGCGGCAGGAGCCGAACGAGTCCAGCATGTCCGTGGCGCAGAGTTTTGGGATCTCGACCCCGCCTTCCATCGCCGCGCGCATGATCGACGTACCCTCCGGCACGCTGATGCTGCGGCCGTCGACGATCAGCGTAACCTGCTTTTGCGCCTTCGATTCCGGGGTTCCGTAATCGAGTTCTTCGATGAGTGTCGGGAAGTCGGCCTTGATATTCATCTGCCAGCTCCTATTCAGCAGCCACGCGCGCCGGCGCGGGCTTGAAATCTTCGGGGAAATGGGTGATCGAGCTCATCACCGGATAGGGCGTGAAGCCGCCTAGCGCGCAGAGCGATCCGAACTTCATCGTGTTGCAGAGATCGGTGACCAGTGCCAGGTTCTTCTCCGGCTCGATGCCGGCGGCAAGCCGGTCGATGGTCTCCACCCCGCGTATCGAGCCGATGCGGCAGGGCGTGCACTTGCCGCAGCTTTCGATGGCGCAGAACTCCATGGCAAAGCGCGCCTGCTTCAGCATGTCGGCCGTGTCGTCGAACACGGTGATGCCGGCATGGCCGATCAGCCCGTCGCGCTTCGCGAACTCTTCGTATTCGAACGGCGTGTCGAACAGGCCGCGCGGGAAATAGGCGCCGAGCGGGCCGCCGACCTGCACCGCCTTCACCGGGCGACCTGTGGCCGTACCGCCGCCGATATCGTCGACGATCTCGCCCAGCGTCATGCCGAACGCCGCCTCGAACAGGCCGCCGAACTTGACGTTGCCGGCGATCTGTATCGGGATCGTGCCGCGCGAGCGGCCCATGCCGAAATCCTTGTAGAAGGCAGCACCCTTGTCCATGATGATGGGCACGGAGGCTAGGCTGATGACGTTGTTGATCACCGTCGGCTTGCCGAACAGACCCTGGATTGCCGGCAGCGGTGGCTTGGCTCGCACCACGCCGCGCTTGCCTTCAAGGCTGTTCAGCAGCGAAGTTTCCTCGCCGCAGACATAGGCGCCGGCGCCGACGCGGATTTCCATGTCGAAGGCGTTGGGCGAACCCAGCACGCTGACGCCGAGCACGCCTGCCTTGCGGGCGACCTCGACAGCCTTGTTCATGACAGCCACCGCATGCGGATATTCCGAGCGGATATAGACGAACCCCTTGGTCGCGCCGGTGGCGATGCCGGCAATCGTCATGCCTTCGATGAGCACGAAGGGGTCGCCCTCCATGATCATGCGGTCGGCAAAGGTGGCGCTGTCGCCCTCGTCGGCATTGCAGACGATGTATTTGCGGTCAGATGTCGTATCGAGCACCGTCTTCCACTTGATGCCGGTCGGGAAGCCGGCGCCGCCTCGGCCGCGCAAGCCCGATTCCGTGACCTGTTTGACGATGTCGAGCGGCGCCATGGCCACCGCGTTCTGCAGGCCCTTGAGCCCGCCCAGTGACTTGTAGGCATCGAGCGATAGCGGGTCGTTGATGCCGCAACGCGCAAAGGTCAGGCGCGTCTGCTTGGCCAGGAACGGGATTTTGTCGGGCGCGCCCAGCCAGCGCTTGTGATGCCCGCCGGTGAGAAAGCCGCTGTCGAACAGGCTCTTGACGTCCGATGGCTTGACCGGCCCGTAAGCGACGCGGCCCTTTTCGGTCGCGACCTCGACCATCGGTTCGAGGAAATAGGCGCCGCGCGAGCCGTTGCGGACGATCTTGGCCTCGACGCCCCGTTCAGCCAGTTCCGCACGAACAGCCTTGGCGACCTTTTCGGCGCCGAGCGCCAGCGCGCCGGAGTCACCTGGAATGTAGATGCGCGGGATCATGAGCGTACCTCCCCGACGATCTCTTCGATCTTCTCGTCATCGAGCCGCCCGATCGCCTCACCATCCAGCATCGCCGACGGTGAACAGGCGCACAGCCCGAGGCAATAGACAGGCTCAAGCGTAACCGATCCGTCGCGGGTGGTCTCATGGAAATCGATGCCCAACAACTGCTTGACCTTTGCGGCGATCGCATCCGAACCCATCGACTGGCAGGCTTCCGCCTGGCAGAGCTTGAGCACATGCCGGCCAGCCGGCCGGGCACGGAAATCATGATAGAAGGTCACGACGCCATGCACTTCGGCCCTCGACAGGTTCAGCCCATCGGCGATGACGGGCACGGCGTCCTGCGGCACGTGGCCAAATTCTTCCTGGATCTCGTGCAGGATCGGCAGCAGGGGGCCTTCGAGGCCCTTCAACTCCTGGATGATCGCCGCCGTGCGCGACTGTATCTCGGTACTTGCAGGCTGCATCGTCACGCAGCGCCCTCCCTATCGTAGCGATCGATGCATATAATCGTCCAAAGGCATGAAGCGGTTTTGGAACAACGACATGCCTACGCCGCTTAATCGCTAAGTGCTTAAGAAATCAGAGAAAACCTCTGAAATCAATAAAGCGGTTTCGTTGCACGATAGAAAATTTCTATCGCGCCGATTGACCAGTTATGACTAGCTCAGCGATTGGCGCGGAAATCGTCTGCCAGCGCCATCGCCTCGTCCAGCAGCGCCTGCACCAGCGGCGTGTGCGGTTCGCGCGGCGCGGCGACCAGCCCGACCGTGTGGCTGGCATCCGGTTCGACGATCGGAATGGCCCGGATCGGCTCGGAAAAACCGAATGTTTCCGCCAGGTTGAGCGGCATGATCGACGACCATTTGCCTGTCCGTATGTGGGAGAACAGCACGATCATCGAGTTGGATTCCAGTGTCGGCCGCACCTGCACGCCGGCCTCGGCCAGATGCTGGTCGATGATGCGGCGGTTCTGCATGTCCGGCGTCAACAAGCAGAGCGGCAGCTGGCTGATTTCGGCCCATGTCACTTTGTCGCGATCCGAATAGGGATTTCCGACCGCCGTGATCAGCTGGTAGCGCTCGTCATAGAGCGGCACGCTGGTCACCCGTCCGAGAGGCTCGTTGTCGAGATAGGTGATGCCGGCATCGACGTCGAAATTGCCGAGCAGCGACAACACCTCGATCGAGGTGCGCGACAGGATAGAGAAGGTGACGCCCGGATGCTTCTCGCGAAATGGCGTCGTAAGCCGCGCCACCATGGCGAGGGCGGTTGGGATGGCGGCAATACGGATACGCCCGGACAGGCCATGTCGCGCCGCCCGCATCTCTTCGCGCATGGTCCTGGAATCGCCGACGATGCGACGCGCCCACACCAGCACCTGCTTGCCTTCCGGCGTCAGCCCCTGAAAGCGCGAACCGCGATTGACCAGCATGACGCCGAGCTGGCCCTCCAGCTGCTTGATCCCGGCCGACAAGGTCGGCTGCGTGACGCCGCACGCTTCCGCCGCCCGGCCGAAATGCTCCTCCTTGGCCAGCGCGATGAAGAATTCGAGCTTGTCGATCATACCATCCGTCCGTTCGTTGCGCGCAAGGTCGGGGAAATTGCCTTTCGCCGCAAGCTCTACCCGCAATTGGCCATGCATCCACATCTTTGGGCCGGCTGGCTGTTTCCCCCGGCCGAACACGGCGCTATGTGGTTGGATGGAATACGAGGAGATCGGACATGCTGGGCTGGTTCCGCAAGCTTTTGCCGCGCGAAGATCGCTTCTTCGACCTCTTTGAACGGCATTCCCGCACCGTGGTCGGCGGCGCCGAGGCGCTGGAGCAGCTTCTGCAGGGCAAGGACATCGATCGCTGGTGCCAGAAGATCATCGATCTCGAGGACGAGGCCGATCGTATCACGGCCGAAGTCCTGCTGGCGGTGCGGCGTTCCTTTATCACGCCTTTCGATCGCGGCGACATCAAGGACCTGATCCAGTCGATGGATGACGCCATCGACATGATGCACAAGACCGTCAAGACGGTGAAGCTGTTCGAAAAGAAGGAATTCGACCCGCTGATGCAGGAGATGGGCGGCGTCATCGTTGCCGCCTCCAGGCTGGTTGCCGAAGCGATCCCGCTGCTCAGCAAGGTCGGCACGCACACGGTACGCCTCAACGCCATCGCCGAAGAGGTGATGCGCGTCGAAAGCCGCGCCGACGATCTGCATGAGCAGGGATTGAAGGACCTGTTCAAGCGGCATGGCCGCAGCGATCCGATGGCCTACCTGATCGGCTCGGAGATCTACGGCCAGCTGGAGAAGGTGGTCGACCGCTTTGAGGACGTCGCCAACGAGATCAGCGGCATCGTCATCGAGAACGTTTAGGCAATGGAAGCCACCATCGCCTTTCCCGTGCTGATCGGCCTTGTCGCCGTCGCGCTGTTTTTCGATTTTCTCAACGGCCTGCACGATGCAGCGAACTCCATCGCCACCATCGTCTCCACCCGCGTGCTGAGACCGCAGTATGCGGTCCTGTGGGCGGCTTTCTTCAATTTCATCGCCTTCATGTTCTTCGGCCTTCACGTGGCTGAAACCGTGGGAAAAGGTATCGTCGACGTCAGCATCGTCACGCCGGCGGTGATCTTCTCGGCGCTCGTCGGCGCCATCGTCTGGAACATCGTCACCTGGATTGCCGGCATCCCGTCCAGCAGTTCGCATGCCCTGATCGGCGGGCTTGTCGGCGCCGGCGTTGCAAAGGCTGGGCCCGGCGCCATCGTCTGGACCGGGCTTGGCAAGACGGTCGCCGCAATCGTCGTGTCGCCGGCGACAGGGTTTGTTCTGGCGCTGGTCCTCATCCTGGCCGTTTCCTGGCTGTTCGTGCGCCAGACACCGTTCGCCGTCGACAGCACTTTCCGCGTCATGCAGTTCTTTTCGGCCTCGCTTTATTCGCTAGGGCACGGCGGCAACGACGCCCAGAAAACCATGGGCATCATCGCCGTGCTGCTCTATTCGCAAGGTATGCTCGGCGGGACGTTCTACGTGCCGCTGTGGGTCGTCCTCACCTGTCAGACAGCACTGGCGCTCGGCACTTTGTTCGGCGGCTGGCGCATCGTCCACACGATGGGCTCGAAGATCACCCGGTTGAACCCGATGCAGGGCTTCTGCGCCGAGACCGGCGGCGCCATCACCCTGTTTGCCGCCACCTGGCTTGGCGTCCCCGTGTCGACCACCCATACGATCACCGGGGCCATCATCGGTGTCGGCGCTGCCCGTCGCGTCTCGGCCGTGCGCTGGGGCATTGCCGGCAACATCGTCATCGCCTGGATCGTCACCTTGCCGGCCACGGCTGCAATTTCGGCGCTCACCTACCTAGCGGTTGGCCTGGCAGGGTGAGGCGGACACCGGTGGTGCTTGGAGTCGCTGCCAATCTGCACTATCTGAGCCGCAGCCAAACGCCTAGGGAACAATGCATGTCCGTCACCAAGGAAATCGTCACCGAGCGTCTGAAGACGGTCAACGGGCCGGACTTCACCGGCAACATCGTCGACCTCGGCATGGTTTCGGAGATTTTCATCGCCGATTCGAAAGTGTTTTTCTCGATCACCGTTCCCGCCGCCCGCGCACAGGAGATGGAGCCGCTGCGCGCCGCAGCCGAGCGTGTCGTCAAGGCGATCCCTGGTGTCGCCGGCGCCGTCGTCGCGCTGACGGCGGAGAAGAAGGGCGGCGGCATGGAGGCTCCGGTTGCGTCGCGTCCCGCGCCCAGGCCCGCACCGCCGGCTGCGCCAGGCGGGCCGCGCCCAGCTCCACACACTCCAGCCCCGCACGCCTCGGCCTCGCAAAGCTCGGGCAAGCGCGGCGTGCCCGGAATCGAGGCGATCATCGCGGTGGCGTCCGGCAAGGGCGGCGTCGGCAAGTCGACCACCGCTGTCAACATCGCGCTTGGCCTCGCCGCCAACGGTTTGCGTGTCGGCGTGCTCGATGCCGATATTTATGGCCCGTCCATGCCCAGGCTGCTCAACATCCATGGCCGGCCGGAGACCGTCGACGGCAAGATCCTGAAACCGATGGAGAATTACGGCCTTAAGGTGATGTCGATGGGCTTCCTCGTCGACGAGGAGACGCCGATGATCTGGCGCGGTCCGATGGTGATGTCGGCGCTGACGCAGATGCTGCGCGAGGTCGAATGGGGCCGCCTCGACGTGCTCGTCGTCGACATGCCGCCCGGCACCGGCGACGCCCAGCTGACCATGGCCCAGCAGGTGCCGCTGGCCGGCGCGGTCATCGTCTCGACGCCGCAGGACCTGGCGCTGATCGACGCCCGCAAAGGATTGAATATGTTCAAGAAGGTCGACGTGCCGCTGCTCGGCATCGTGGAGAACATGAGCTATTTCATCGCCCCCGATACCGGCAAGCGCTACGACATCTTTGGCCATGGCGGGGCGCTGCGCGAGGCCGAGCGCCTCGGCGTGACCTTCCTCGGCGAAGTGCCGCTGGAAATGGGCATTCGCGAAAGTTCTGATGAAGGTGCTCCGGTGGTGGCGTCGAAGCCAGACAGCGCCGAGGCGAAGATCTATCGCGGCATTGCTTCGAAGGTCTGGGACCGGGTCAACGAAGAACGCGGCGCGGCCGAAGCGGCGGTGCCGAACATCGTGTTCGAGTAGCTCGGATATCCCTCCCCTCAAGGGGGAGGGGAACCCACCTTCTCGCCAAAGCTTGAAAAGAACTGCAAGGCCAGCTTCTTCGAAGTCGATTCGATGAGCCGGCTGCCGAGTTGGGCGATCTTGCCGCCGACTTCGGCTTTGGCCGCGTATTTGAGGACCGTCGCATCCGGCCCGTCCGCCGTCAGCGTCACGTCGGCGCCACCCTTGGCGAAGCCGGCAATACCGCCCTTGCCCTCGCCCTGGATGGTGTAGGAGTGCGGCGGCTTCAGGTTCTTCAACGTCACCTCGCCGTTGAATGTCGCCTTGATCGGTCCGATCTTCAACACCACCGTCGCCGCCATTTCGGTCGGCGATTTCATCTCCAGGTGCTGGCAGCCGGGAATGGTCGCCTGCAAAACCTTCGGATCGTTCAGCGCGTCCCACACTTTCTGCAGGGGGGCGGCAATGCGTTCCTCGCCTTCGATCACCAAAGCCATCGACACCTCCCGGACAAACTTCGAAGGCCTAACGCACGGTCTGGTCTGTGTCTATCGCACCAAAGTCCGGTTGCGACGGTGCGCCCTCTTGCCTGCTTCCGCGCGTTGCCATATCGATTTGTCTTACAAATACGGAGACCATGATGGCAGGCGCCCCCACCGGAAAGAAGAAATTTCGCTCGCAGGAGTGGTTCGACAATCCCGACAATCCAGGCATGACCGCGCTCTACCTCGAGCGCTACCTGAACTATGGCCTGACGCGGGCCGAGCTGATGTCGGGCAAGCCGCTGATCGGCATCGCCCAGACCGGCTCGGATCTGTCGCCATGCAACCGCCACCATATCGAGCTCGCCAAGCGCGTGCGCGAAGGCATCGTCTCGATGGGCGGCATCCCCTTCGAATTCCCGTGCCATCCGATCCAGGAGACCGGCAAGCGCCCGACCGCGGCACTCGACCGCAACCTTGCCTATCTCGGCCTGGTCGAAGTGCTCTACGGCTATCCGCTCGACGGCGTCGTGCTGACCATCGGCTGCGACAAAACCACGCCGGCGCTGCTGATGGCGGCGGCCACCGTCAATATTCCGGCCATAGCACTTTCGGTCGGACCGATGCTCAATGGCTGGCACAAGGGCAAGCGCACGGGATCGGGCACCATCGTCTGGGAATCGCGCCAGCGCCTCTCGGCCGGCGAGATCGACTATGACGAGTTCATGGACATCGTCGCCTCATCGGCGCCGTCGACCGGCTATTGCAACACCATGGGCACCGCCACCACGATGAACTCGCTGGCCGAGGCGCTCGGCATGCAATTGCCGGGCTCGGCTGCCATCCCGGCGCCCTATCGCGAGCGCGGCCAGATCTCCTATGAGACGGGCAAGCGCATCGTCGAGATGGTGCATGAGGATCTGAAGCCGTCCGACATCATGACGCGCAAGGCCTTCGAGAACGCCATTGTCGTCAATTCGGCGATAGGCGGCTCGACCAACGCGCCGATCCACCTCAACGCGATTGCCCGCCATCTCGGCGTGCCACTCACCAATGACGACTGGCAGACGGTCGGCCTCCATGTGCCGCTCATCGTCAATCTGCAGCCATCGGGCGAATATCTCGGCGAAGACTATCACCATGCCGGCGGCGTGCCGGCTGTGGTGGCCGAACTGATGAAGGCCAAGCTGCTGCCTTATCCCGAAGCCATGACGGTCAACGGCAAGACGATCGGAGACAATTGCAAGGATGTCGCCAACGAGAACACCGACGTCATCCGCACCGTCGCCGAGCCGCTGAAGGCCAATGCCGGCTTCATCAACTTCACGGGCAATCTGTTCGATTCCGCAATCATGAAGATGAGCGGCATCTCGCCGGAATTTCGCGAACGCTATCTCTCCAACCCGAACGACCCGGAAGCCTTCGAGGGCAATGCCATGGTCTTCGATGGTCCCGAGGACTACCACGCCCGCATCGACGATCCGGCGCAAGGCATCGACGAGCACACCATCCTGTTCATGCGCGGCGCCGGCCCGATCGGCTATCCCGGCGGCGCCGAGGTCGTCAACATGCAACCGCCAGCCTATCTCATCAAGAAGGGAATTCACGCGTTGGCCTGCATCGGCGATGGCCGCCAGTCGGGCACGTCGGGCTCGCCCTCTATCCTCAACGCTTCGCCCGAAGCCGCCATTGGCGGCGGCCTGGCGCTGCTCAAGACCGGCGACCGTGTGCGCATCGATTTACGGAAAGGCACTGCCAACATCCTCGTCACCGACGAGGAAATCACGCGCCGCCGTGCCGAACTGCAGGTCGATGGCGGCTATCATTATCCCAAGCATCAGACGCCATGGCAGGAGATCCAGCGCTCCATGGTCGACCAGCTCTCGGAGGGCATGGTGCTGAAGCCGGCGGTGAAATACCAGGACGTCGCGCACACCAGCGGCGTGCCGAGGGACAACCACTGAGCACCCGCTTGATATGAAAATGCCGGCCTGATCGGGCCGGCATGAAAGCCTTGGCGTAAGCTTGTTTGGATGGCGGCCTCAGGGTGGAGGCGGGCCGGACGAAGCGGCGATGGCTGTGATGCCGGAGAGTCGTCCTGCCTTGCGGATGACTGGTGTGTGATACTGTTTCTTCATAGGACCCGTTGCCCGTTTTAGATCACTGCTCGCACGCCAACTGATCCCACCTGTCAGTATGACATTGCAGTCCTCGTCAGTTTCGGGTTTTTTGACACGAAATCAAGAGGGGTCCAGAGCGTCGTCCATGATGATGGTTTTCCGCCACGGGCGTATCCTTGCCGCCTAGCCCAATCGACATTGCCCCGGTCGACATTGCTATTGTCGGCGCGGGCATGGCCGGTCTCTTCCTGGCGTGGCGCTTGTCCCAAAGTGAAAAGCCCGCAAGGATCGCTGTTTTCGAATCCGCCGGTCGCGTCGGCGGTCGGGCCTCCACGGTCTCATTTCCCGGAGAGCCGAACTTCGGCATCGATCTCGGCGCGATGATGCTGATGCCGCAACATCGGCTGCTCAAAAAACTCATGGCGACGCTGGATGTAAAGCTGTCGGGTATGGACGTCGTCACCGGCGCCAACCGGCTCCATCTGCGCGGTAGGAGCCTGCCCTACGCCGCTATATCGCGCTTTGCGCCGCGCCGCCTGTTTGCCTATGACGTGACGCGTCGGCTGCAGGAAAAAGGCCCGTCCCGCCTGCTGCGAAAGGCGGCAGCACTGATCCTGCCGGGTTCGGAGGCCTTCGGCAGCGCCGAATGGAACGGCGCCGCAGGCTTCGTTTATCGCGGCCGCAAGCTGGCGGATTGGGCGACTTGGGATGTGCTGGCGACGGTCTTGACCCCGGAGGAAATGGCTTTTGCCGAGGACGCGGTGGGCTATTCGTTGCTCCTGCGCGGACCCAACGCCGCCGAGACGTTCAGGCTTGCGCTCGGCGAGCTGAGCGGCGGCCGCTCCTATTGTTCCCCCGATGGTGGGTTCCAGCCGGTTGCGGAGCGAATGGCCGGGCGGATCGCTGTCAGCGGCGGCGCCGTCCATCTCGATCACACCGTGACCGCCATCGCCCGCTCGGCGCAAGGGATGGTCTTGTCTGTCGAGGGGCAGGGCGGGACGGTCGAGGCGCGCAAGGTCGTGCTGGCGTTACCGGTCCGCCCCCTGCGGACCCTGCTGGAAAAGTCCGGCATCGAGCAGCCCAGCGATCTGCCGGCACCGGAACCCTGGCCGATGCTCACGCTGGCCGCCTGCTATGCCAGCCCATGGTGGGCTCGAAACGGCATCGCGGCCGGCCACAGCGTGACCGATCTGCCGGCTCGCCAGATATGGCAGTTCACAAAAGCGGACGCGCGCGACGCGACGATTCGGCGGAGCGTCGCCATGGCCTATTGCGATGGCAGGCACATGGTATTCTGGCGCTCACTGCTGCCTGAGCTCGCTCGGCGCCACGGTTTTGCGGTTTTGGCCGAGGGACATTCCGCGCTGGAGGCCTTTCACGGCCAGATGGTCGAAGTCCATGGCAAACACGGCGCCATCTCGAAACCCATCGGCGGGTTTGCGCAGGATTGGGGTGCGCCGGCCTATGGCGGCGCGTCGCATGTATGGGACCGTGGCATAGATATCTCCGGTATAAAACTGGCGAGCCATACGCTCGCTCCTGGCATTCATGTCTGTGGCGAAGCGTGGTCCAACAATCACGGCTGGATCGAGGGCGCGCTGGAAAGTGCGGAAGACCTGTTGCAGCGGGAATTCGGGCTCGACGCCTGGCTTGCCTGAGACTCCGCAAAGGCGATGAAAAACGATCCTACATTCCCATATGAGTGGTCGGCTATCGGACGGAAAGTATCAACGTGACTAAACGGCGCTCTTCAATCGGTTTCCTCGGCATGTTCGGCCGCTCCGGCGATTTGCGGGAACTCGACACCGCGCTGCGCGGCGCCGATCTGCATCCGGCGCTTGTCCCTGAGGGGGTAAAGCTCACCATCGTCAATTTGATGAAGGATCATTGGCCGGACGAGCCGCCGCCGGACGCCTACCGGTCCGTGGCGCAGCTGTTTGGCTGTTGCATCGCGGGCCCACAAACCTTCGAGCAGGCCAATGGGCCGGAGCGGCGGCTGGACGCTGAGCGCCGCATCGAGGCTGCGCTTGAAACCGGCGACAGCCTGGATGCCCAGATCGTGTTGATGGCGCTGCATGGCAAGCTGATCAGCGCCGAAGTGGTCGAGCGCTTTGGGTTAAGTGCGGACTGACCTACGTAAGGTGAAGCTTACCCGCCCATGCCGCTGCGTGGCAGCTTGATCATCTCGCCGAAGCGGGCGCGCAATTTGTCGTCGAGCAGCTTCGGCACATGGCGCGGGAAGCGCTCGGCAAGCACGCGCTTCTTTTCGATGATCGCCCGCTGCAAGATGTCGGGCCGGCCCTTCTCGTTCCATTCCTTGGGCGAAAAGCGGTCGCCCACGGCCGGATAAAAATACTCGGTCTGCATCAGCCGCAGCGTCTGCTCGTTGCCGAGATAGTGGCCTGGGCCATTCATGCAGACTTCGGTGATGGTGTCGATCGACAGCGCTTCGTCGGTCACTTCGATGCCGCGCACGCAGCGCAGGCAGTGGCCCAGCATGTCATTGTCGATGATCAGGCTCTCCAGGCAAAAGCCGAGCAGCGAGGCATGCATACCCGCCGATTCATAGACCAGATTGAGGCCGGCAAGACCGGCCATCACATCGGTGATGCCCTTTTCATAGCCGGACTGGATGTCGGGCAGTTTCGAATCCGTCATGCCGGCGGCCGAACCGCCCGGCAGATCGTAGAACTGCGCCATCTGCGCACAGGCCGAAGTCAACACTGCCTGCTCGGCCGAGCCGCCCGACATGGCGCCGGTCCTGAGGTCGGAGACGAACGGCCAGGTGCCGAAGATCGCCGGATGCCCCGGCTTGATGGCGTTGACGTAGATGAGGCCGACCAGCACTTCGGCCACCGCTTGCACCACAGCGCCGGCAATTGCCGCCGGAGCGGTGGCGCCGGCCTGGCCGGCCGATAAAAGCAGGATCGGAATGCCGCCTTCGACGCAGGCTTCGAGCACGCCGCAGGCGTCCTCAGCGAATTTCATCGGCGGCACGACGAAGCAGTTGGAATTGGATACGAACGGCCGGGCGCGAAAGTTCTCCTCGCCGCCGGCGATCGCATAAAGCATGTCCAGCGCCGGCTGCACGTTCTCGCGCACCGTGAACGAGGTGCCGACATGCTTAGACGTGCCCATCACGCAGGCGTAGAGCGTGTTGAAGTCCATTTCGAGCGGATCGGGAATGTCGCGCGGCACCATCGGCCGCTGGAAGAAATGGATGTTGTCGAGCCCTTCGACGAGGCGAGCGGCATCATAAATGTCCTGCACCAGCGACTCGCGGTATTCGCGCTTTTCGACATCGACCAGATGCACCGCCGCACCCGCCGTGCCGTAATGCACGCGCTTGCCCTGGATAAGCATGTCATGCCTCGGGTCCTGGCCGTGCAGCGTAAAATTCCGCGCGGCTCGTCTGATCGTGTCCATCACAAGCCCACGTGGGAAACGGACGCGGCCGTCATCGCCATAGACGGCGCCGACCCCGGTCAGCGCCTCGATGCAGGAGGGAATGGCATTGGCGAAGCCGACGGTCTCCAGCAGCGTCAGCACCGCTTCATGGATGCGCTCCTGGTCGTTCTGGTTGAGCGGCCCGTAGCTGCCGCCTTCGAGGCCGGCGCGCACCGGCCGGATATCGTCGGCAAGCGGTGCGGCCCGCATGGCGCGGCGCGCTTCGCGCCCGCCGGATCGGCGCGAACGCTGGTCGGCTGATGCATCTTTAGGAGCCGCATCCTGCTGCTCAACAGCCACTGACATGGGGGGCACTCCACCTTTAGCTTGCGAAACACGACGCGATGATTGGTGCACCGTCGGCCTGCTTCGTCCCTCTGTCAGCCGACTATGCCGCTGCCATTGGCCCAGCCTATGGGCCAGTCAACGCAGCCGAGTATGCCAGAGAGCTAATGCAGAATGTTGGTGATCATGCCAAGCGCCGGGACTGTTCAAAGCCCCGGCACAGGCAAATCAGGCTGCAGCGGGCCTGCGTCCGGCTGCGGTCGCGAGCTCGCGAATACCCGGCTCGATGTGCTGCAATGCGATCGAGGAAATGCCCAAGCGCATGAAACGCGACGGCTTTTCGGTGCGATCGAAGAAGCGGTCGCCCGGCTCGATGATGACGCTGCGCGAGGCCGCGGCCTCGGCCAGTCCACGTGAATCGGTGCCGCGCGGGCCTTCCAGCCAGAGCGATGTGCCGCCGGCCGAATCGGTCGAGCGCCATTCCGGCAGGAATGCGGAAATCGCATGGACCAGACGCTTGCGCCGCTCGTCGAAGGCCGACGACAGCCGCCGCACCAGGGCTTCGTGATGGCCGAGCGACAGGAACAGCGCGACCGCGCGCTGGTTGTTGGCCGGCGGGTGCCTGAGCATGAAGCGGCGCAGCGCCCTGAGCTCGGAGATCAGTCCAGCCGAAGCGACGATGTAGCCAAGCCGCAGGCCCGGAGCCAGCGTCTTCGACATCGAGCCGACATAGACGACGCGACCCGAGCGATCGAGGCTCTTCAGCGCCTGCTGCGGCGCCTCGTCGAGAAGCTGGCTGTCATAGCCGTCCTCGATGATGATCTGGTTGTGCCGGTTGGCGCGCGCCAGAAGGTCCTGCCGGCGTTCCGCCGACAGCGGCACCATGGTCGGGCAGTGGTGGCTGGGGGTGACGAAGACAAAGCCGGAATCGTTGGGGATGGACGAGGTGACGATGCCGGACTGGTCGACCGGGACCGGCTGGATCTCGGCGCCGGCCAGGCGGAAGATCGAGCGCGCGTCGGGGTACCCCGGGTCTTCCATCGCGACCTTGGAGCCCTTTGTCATCAGCAGTGTCGCCAGCATATAGAGCGCGTTCTGGGCGCCGAGCGTGACGATGATCTCGTCCGGATTGGCGAAGATGCCGCGCCGCGGCAACAGCCGCGCCTGGATCTGCTCGATCAAGAGCGGATCGTCGCGGTCGACCATGTCGGAGGCCCAGTTGCGGATTTCGAGCACGGCCAGCGCCATGCGGTTGCACTCACGCCATTCGGCTGTCGGGAACAGCGCCGGGTCGAACTGGCCGTAGACGAAGGGGTAGGACGACTTGATCCAGTTGTCGTGCTTGGCCGGTGGCGGCATGTCGCTGGCGGCGATCTGCCGGCGTGCCTTCCAGTCGATCTCGTTCTGCTGGTCGGGCGCCTTCTGGTGCGGCTTGGCGGGGGTGGCCAGCACATCCGGATTGACGAAATGGCCGCGCCGTTCACGCGCCACCAGGAAACCCTGATCGACCAATTGCTGGAACGCCAGCACCACAGTGCCGCGCGCGACGCCGAGTTTTTCAGCCAGGATGCGGCAGGACGGAAGCGGCATCGAAGCGGCGATCTGCCGGTCGAGAATGGCGGCGACGATCGCCTGACGGATCTGCGCCTGCAGGGTCTGGCCCGATTCCGCCGAAATCCGGAACAGGCCGGACCATATGGCCGTGTCGTTACGCTGTGGCATGGAAGGTGTTCCTCGATGGCCAGTCTTTTTTGCTTGGCTGGACCAGCGGAAGGTAACCGTGGCACAAGGGGTTGCGCCAATCAATTTTTCTGATCGCTGGGATTTATGCCAGTGATCTATGCGCGACGCGCAGCGTCGTCGCATCCCCGGGTGACGCTTGCGTCATCCCGCAGCGCGGACGCCCGCGCGATGCGAAGCGTCGTCGCGCCTCATTATCCCCAGCGCGACGCGCAGCGTCGTCGCTACTCCCATCAAATCATCCAGCGCGGCGCGCAGCGTCATAGCTCCATCACATCGCACTATGCTGCACTGCGTCATCCCCACGCATTGAAACATGCGGAATTCGGCTCAATAAGATCAGCGCGACGACACGCGCCGGAAACATCCGGTCTGATAAGATGTCGTGAAAAACGATCAGGAGCCGAAAGTGGATCATTCCTCCTTCGACAAACAGCTTGTCGCCTTGCGTGCTGCGCGCGCGGCGGCATCGGGTACGATGCGCGAGGCTTTTGCCGCCGACCCCAAGCGCTTCGAGACGTTCTCGGCCAGCGACGGCGACCTTTTGCTCGACTGGTCGAAATGCGCGGTCGACCAGGGCACGATGGAACTGCTCGAGAAGCTCGCCGCCGCCGCCGATCTCGAAGGTCGCCGCGCCGCAATGTTTTCCGGCAAGAAGATCAACATCACCGAAGACCGCGCCGTGCTGCACACGGCGCTGCGCAACCTCTCGGGCAAGGGCGTCACCGTCGATGGCCAGGAGGTCAAGGCGGATGTGCTGTCCGTGCTCGACGCCATGGGCGCTTTCGCCGACGCCATTCGCTCCGGCAAGGCCGCCGGCGCCACCGGCAAGAAAATCACCGACATTGTCAACATCGGCATTGGCGGCTCCGATCTCGGCCCGGCCATGGCGACGCTGGCGCTGGCGCCCTATCACGACGGCCCGCGCGCGCACTACGTCTCCAACATCGACGGCGCCCATATCCACGACACGCTGAAGGGCCTGTCGGCCGAAACCACCCTGTTCATCATCGCCTCGAAGACCTTCACCACGGTCGAGACGATGACCAATGCCGAGACGGCGCGCGAATGGGTGCAGAAGGCGCTCGGCAAGGAAGCTGTCGGCAAGCATTTCGCCGCCGTCTCGACCGCGCTCGACCTGGTTTCCAAGTTCGGCATCGAAGCGGATCGCGTGTTCGGCTTCTGGGACTGGGTCGGCGGCCGCTATTCGCTGTGGGGCGCCATCGGCCTGCCGGTGATGATCGCCATCGGCCCGCGCAACTTCCGCGCCTTCCTCGATGGCGCGCATGAGATGGACGAGCACTTCCGCACCGCACCCCTGCAGAAGAACCTGCCGGCGCTGCTGGGGCTGGTCGGCTGGTGGCATCGCGTGATCTGCGGTTATCCGGCGCGTGCGGTCATCCCTTATGACCAGCGCCTTTCCAGGCTGCCGGCCTATCTGCAGCAGCTCGACATGGAATCGAACGGCAAGGGCGTCACCCTCGACGGCACGCCGGTGACGACGCCGACCGGACCGCTGGTCTGGGGCGAGCCCGGCACCAATGGCCAGCACGCCTTCTTCCAGCTGCTGCACCAGGGCACCGATTCCATCCCGGTCGAGTTCCTTGCCGCTGCCGTCGGCCATGAGCCGGATCTGAAGCACCAGCACGATCTACTGCTTGCCAATTGCCTGGCCCAATCGGAAGCGTTGATGAAGGGCCGCACGCTGGACGAGGCTCGCGCGCAGATGCTGGCCAAGGGCATGAAGCCGGCCGATGTCGACAGAATAGCCCCGCACCGCGTCTTCTCCGGCAACCGCCCCTCGGTGACGATCCTCTACCGCAAGCTCGACCCGCGCACCTTCGGCCGGCTGATCGCGCTTTACGAGCACCGCGTCTTCGTCGAAGGCACTCTGTTCAACATCAATTCCTTCGACCAATGGGGCGTCGAGCTCGGCAAGGAGCTGGCGACCGGCCTGTTGCCAGTCGTGGAAGGCAAGGAGAGCGCCGCCAAGCGCGACGCATCGACGGCCGGGCTGGTGGCGCGCATCCAGCAACTGCGGGGGGCGCAATGAAAAATCCGGCCGACATCAAGGGCATATTGTTCGACAAGGACGGCACGCTTGTCGATTTCAACGCGACCTGGCTCGGCATCGCCGATTTCATGGCCATGGATGCTGCCGAGGGCGATCGCTGGAAAGCCGACAGGCTGCTTTCAGCGGCGGGCTTCGATTTTGTCGCCAAGCGTTTCAAGCCGGATTCCATCTTCGCCTCGGGCACCAACATGGATGTCGTCGAACTATGGTTCCCGCGCCTGTCCGACGAGGACCAGATGCTGGCCGTCGCCCGTTTCAACGAGATCACCTCGGTGCAAGGCTCATCGATGGCGGTGGCCTTGCCCGGCATCGTCGCGGCGCTGACGGCTCTGCACAAGCGATCCTACCGGCTCGGCGTCGCCACCAATGATTCGACTGCCGGTGCCGAAAAGACCATGGTCACGCTCGGCGTCGCGCAGCTGTTCACCGCCGCCTATGGCTATGACGCGGTCGCCAATCCGAAACCGGCGCCGGACACGATCGTCGCCTTTTGCGACCTGACCGGGTTGAAGGCGTCCGAGATCGCCATGGTCGGCGACAACCGCCACGACCTGGAGATGGCGCGTGCCGGCGGCTGCGGCCTGGCGGTCGGCGTGCTCTCCGGCACCGGCACGCGGGAATCGCTGGCGTCGATCGCCGATGTCGTTCTGGATTCGGTTGCCGACTTGCCGGACTTTCTGTCGGCGCGGGTCAAGGAGACGGTCTGACGGGGGCCTGGGGCAAACTCAATTCGGCTCGGGATTTCCCCGCCAATGGCCGAGTTGGGGGAAGCAGCCATGAAACTATGGAGCTTCTGGTTTGTTTTCGGACATAGTGGGCTACTCATCAGCAGAGCAAACGTACCCGCATCTGCCGCACCTGATCTTGGCGCTTGCGTTATCGATGTCTTCGCCAGGCTGAAGCTCGAAGCCGCGATTTTCGCACTTTGGGCAAACTATGAAGCCGATACGTTGAACAACTTTAATCCACGCCATTCGACTTCTCCTATCAACGGCTAATCCAATCTATTTTCTGCCCCTTGAGGTTTGTCCACAATGAGTAGAATCCGGCCATTCAGAGCGACTGGGCTTTGCCGCGTCGCGCTAGCAATCTTCCGGCTCGAACCAAAACACACCGCTCGGCTTGGTCAAATCACCCTTTGCGTCGCCGAAATCCGGCACCTGATATTCGGCGAGCAATCGTAGCCGCGACAGCGGCAGATCGGCGCGGCGGGGATCGCCGACCAGCACCTCGATGCCGGCTGCCAGGCAGCGGTCGAGGAACGGGATCACCCGCAGAGCAACCTCGCGGCCGTAGAACACGTCGCCGGCAAGCACGAGATCGACCGCTGGCGGCGGGCCCGTGGTGATATCCTGGTCGACAATGGTGATCTCGACGCCGTTGGCCAACGCGTTGAGGCCGATCGCGGCGACGCCGTTGCGATCGCTCTCGGCGGCGATCACCGCGCTGGCGCCGGCCTTGGCGGCGGCGATGCCGACGAGGCCCGAGCCGGCGCCGAGGTCGAGCACGCGGTGACCGGCCACGATTTGCGGATGGTCGAGTATATAGCGCGCCAGCACGGCGCCGCCGGCCCAGGCATAGGCCCAGTAGGGCGGCTGCGGCTCAGCTTCGTGCTCCTCGGTCTGGCTGCCGTCTTCCGGTCCATGAGCTCGCCACTCGACAAGCCGCCTCAGGCCGCTGCCGGAATGAGCCGTATAGAGCTGGATTTCAGGGAGCGCGGGAACGGGCGCAAGCCGCAGGTTCGCCTTGATGAACACTACTGCATCGGGACGCCGACTATCGTCCGCCATCCCGCCGTCGCCAGGCTCGCCGTTCAAATTATTCCCGCAGCGCCCGGCGCAAAATCTTGCCCACCGGCGTCTTCGGCAGCTCGGTCCTGAACTCGATGTATTTCGGCCGCTTGTAGCCGGTCAGGTTCTCGCGACAATACGCAGTGATTGCCTCAACGGTCAGCGCCGGATCCTTCTTGACGATGAACAGCTTCGGCACTTCGCCCGAATGCTCGTCCGGCACGCCGACCGCCGCCACTTCGAGCACGCCCGGATGCTGGGCGACGACTTCCTCGAGTTCGTTGGGGTAGACGTTGAAGCCGGAGACCAGGATCATGTCCTTCTTGCGGTCGACGATCTTGGTGTAGCCGCGCTCGTCCATGAAGCCCATGTCGCCGGATTTGAAAAACCCGTCCTTGGTCATCACCTTGGCGGTCTCGTCCGGCCGGTTCCAGTAACCGGCCATGACCTGCGGCCCGCGAATGCAGATCTCGCCGACCTCGCCGAGCGGCAGGTTGTTGCCGTCATCGTCGCGGATGACGATCTCGGTCGACGGCAGCGGCAGGCCGATCGTGCCGGTGAAATTGCTGTCGCTGAACTTGTTGGCGGTCGCCACCGGCGAGGTCTCCGACAGCCCGTAGCCCTCGGTGATCGAATTGCCGGTCAGCGCCTTCCAGCGCTCGGCAACCCCCTTCTGCACCGCCATGCCACCACCCAGCGTCATGATCAGCGGCTTGAAGTCGAGCTTGCGGAAATCCTCGTTGTTGAGCAGCGCGTTGAACAGCGTGTTGAGGCCGGGGAAAATGTGCATCGGGTATTTCTGCAGCTCCTTGACGAAGCCGGGAATGTCGCGCGGGTTGGGAACGAGCACGTTCTGGGCGCCCTGCTGCATGCCCATCAGCGCGTTCACCGTCAGCGCGAAGATATGGTAGAGCGGCAGTGCGCAAATGAAATTGAGATGCGCCGGTTTCGGCTTGATCGCATAGGCGTCCTGCAGCCACAGCGTGTTCTGCGCGACATTGGACAGCACATTGGAGTGCAGCAGCACAGCACCTTTGGAAATCCCCGTGGTGCCGCCTGTATATTGCAGGAAGGCGACGTCGCTGGCTTCCATCTTGGCCGGCTTGAAGGCGATGCCGGCGCCGGCCTTCACCGCCGCATTGAACTTGACATGGCCGGGCAGCGACCAGGCCGGCACCATCTTTTTCACCCGGCGCACGACCAGGTTGACGATCGTGCCCTTGAGGCCGCCGAGCATGTCGCCCATCGCCGCGACCACCACATGCTTGACCGCCGTCCTGGCAATCACCGCGTCCAGGGTGCTGGCGAAATTCTCCAGAATGACGATCGCCTGCGCGCCGGAATCCTTGAGCTGATGTTCGAGCTCGCGCGGCGTGTAGAGCGGATTGATGTTCACCACGACATAGCCGGCGCGAAGCACGGCCATCATCGCCACCGGATATTGCAGCACATTCGGCATCATCAGCGCCACGCGTGCGCCTTTCTGCAGGCCCTTCGATTGCAGATAAGCGCCGAAGGCGGCCGATTGCCGCTCGAGTTCGGCATAGGAGATCGACTTGCCCATGCAGACGTATGCCGGCTGGCCGGAAAACTGCTTGCAGGCGCCGACGAGGAAGTCGCCGATCGAACTGTAGGGCAGGGCGCCGATCTCCGCCGGCACGACTTTCGAATAGCTTTTTAGCCATGGCTTTTCCGGCAAGCCCGCGGCAAGCGCCGTCAGCGTATTCGGCAGTTTTTTGGCCGCGCCCGGCGACGGCTTCGAGGCGGGCTTCGCCGCGGCTGTCTTCGCGGCTGGCGGCTGGGCGGGCTTTGCAGCGGGTGTTGTCTTCGCCGCGCGCTTGACCGCAGGTTTCGCTGCCGCGTTGGCGCTTGCCTTCGCCGGCGTCGAGGTTGCCGTTGGCTTGACGGCGGGAGTGGCTTTGGCCGGTGGCGCTTTCGACTTGGCGGCAGCGGCGGCCGGTTTTGAAGCTTTCGCCGCTTTTGCTTTCGCCGGGGCCGTTGTCTTTGTTGCTTTCGCCACCTCTAGCCTCCCTCGGTCGTTCTGTTGCCTGCTCCTGCTGCGCCGCCTCGATGTGGTGAGGCGTCCTCCGCTGCAGCGATGTCGCGGATTCCCGGAAAATCCAGCGTGTCATCTATCTATTGCGACTATCGGCGGCCGTGCAAGTCTTGCCCCAGCGGCAGGACGGCAAAGATTTGCCGTCGAAATCCTTCCCGCGATGCCAGCTCAGGCAATGCCGTCCGGTCATCTCGGTGGCGAAACCCAGGCTTGTGGATTTTTGGCTTACGATTGCTGCGATCAATGAAAAAATGCGGTCGTTAACAATCCCGTGATTAGCAGATTTTGCTATTTGTTTCTGCAGTTCGCCAAAGACCGAGAAATATTTTCTGCTTACGGTGGGGTAGGCAAACAGGGTGTTCCAAAGCCGGAAAAACGGTGCTTATATGCGCGCTTCGCGAGCCTATAGAGGGGCTTGGAAGAACATCAGGGAGTGCTCAATGAAAAAGAAACTGACTTTTGCAGCCGCGTTGCTGGCTGCAAGCGTCCTCGGCGGTGTGGCCAATGCCAAGACGCTGGTCTATTGCTCGGAGGCCTCGCCGGCCAACTTCGACCCGGGTACCACGACGGGCGGCAACGACTTCGACGCCTCGTCGCGCACCGTCTATTCGCGCCTGGTCGAGTTCAAGCATGGCGGCACCGAAGTTGTGCCCGGTCTCGCCGACAAATGGGAGATTTCGGACGACGGCCTGGTCTATACTTTCCACCTGCATCCGGGCGTGAAGTTCCAGACGACAGATTTCTTCAAGCCGACGCGTGATTTCAATGCCGACGACGTCGTCTTTTCGTTCGATCGCCAGTTCAACAAGGAAAACCCCTGGAACGGCGAGAAGTACCTGCCGAACCTGACCTGGGACTACTACACCGGCATGGACATGCCGAAATACGTCGCCAAGTGGGAAAAGGTCGATGACCTGACCGTGAAGCTGACGCTGACCGAGCCGAACGCGCCGATGCTGGCCAATCTCGGCATGGACTTCGCCTCGATCGTGTCGAAGGAATATGCCGACCAGCTGGAAAAAGACGGCAAGATGGCCGACTTCTCGACCAAGCCGGTCGGTACAGGTCCGTTCCAGTTCGTCGACTACCAGCTGGATTCGGTCATCCGCTATGCGGCCAACCCGGACTACTTCAAGGGCAAGGAAAAGATCGACGATCTCGTCTTCGCGATCACGCCTGATGCCACCGCCCGCATCCAGAAGGTGCTCGCCGGCGAATGCGATATCGCGCCCTATCCGAATCCTGCCGACATCGGCACGATCAAGGCCAACGCCGACGTGACCCTGATGGATCAGGCTGGCCTCAACATCGGCTATATGAGCTACAACACCACCATCCCGCCGCTCGACAAGCCTGAAGTGCGCCATGCGCTCAACCAGGCGATCGATCGGGAATCGCTCATCAAGTCGCTGTTCCAGGACGCCGGCGCCACGCCGGCCGTAAACCTGATCCCGCCGACCATGTGGTCGTGGAACAAGGACGTGAAGTCCGACGCCTATGATCCGGAAGCAGCCAAGAAGGTGCTGGCCGATGCCGGATTGAAGGAGATCCAGCTTTGGGCCTCCGACCGCGTCCGTCCCTACAACCCGAACTTCCAGCGCGCCGCGGAACTGATCCAGGCTGACTGGGCCAAGGTCGGCGTCAAGGCGGAGATCGTCAGCTACGAGTGGACGAAGTACCGCGAAGAAGGCAAGAAGAAGGAGCGCCCGGGCGCCTTCCAGATCGGCTGGACCGGTGACAATGGCGATCCGGACAATTTCTTCGCCACGCTGTTCGCCTGCTCGGCCATCGGCGTGTCGAACTACTCCAGCTGGTGCGACAAGGACTTCGAGGATCTGATCCAGAAGGCCAAGAAGACCAGCGACCAGGCCGAACGCACCAAGCTCTATGAAGAGGCGCAGGTTGTCTTCCAGAAGCAGGCTCCGGCCTTCCTCATGGCACACAGCCAAGTCTACGCAGTCGTGCGCAAGAATGTCAGCGGCTTCATGATGGACCCGCTCGGCATTCATCGCTTCGACGGCGTCGACAAGGCCGAATAGAACTGTTAGGCGGGCGGCGCGCAATCAGGCGCCGCCCGCTTTTCAAGATGCTCCGATATCTCCTAAACAAAATCGTCTTGGTGCTGCCGACGCTGATCGGCATCACCATCTGCGCCTTCGCTTTCGTCAGGCTGCTGCCCGGCGATCCCATTCTTGCCATGGCCGGCGAGCATGGCGTGTCGCCCGAGCGTTACGCGGAACTGAAGGAACAGTTCGGCTACAATTTGCCGATCTGGCAGCAATACGCGCATTATGTTCGCGATGCCGCGACCGGTAATTTCGGCGTGTCGATTTCGTCCAAGCGGCCGGTCATCGAAGATTTCATGACGCTCTTCCCGGCAACCATCGAGCTCTCAGTCTTCGCCATGATCTTCGCCATGGTGCTGGCCATCCCGGCCGGCATCATTGCTGCGGTCAAACGCGGCTCCTGGTTCGACCAGGGGCTTATGGGCACCGCCCTCGTCGGCTATTCCATGCCGATCTTCTGGTGGGGCCTGCTGCTGATCATCTTTTTCTCCGGCTATCTCGGCTGGACCCCGGTTTCAGGCCGCATCGGCCTTCAGTTCTTTATCAAGCCGATCACCGGCTTCTTGACCCTCGACAGCCTGCTCTACGGCAAGTGGGATGCTTTCCGCTCGGCATTGAGTCACCTGGTGCTGCCGACAATTGTGCTCGGCACCATCCCGCTGGCGGTGATCGCGCGCCAGACGCGCTCGGCCATGCTCGAAGTGCTGGGCGAAGACTATGTGCGGACCGCCCGCGCCAAGGGCCTGTCGTCGTCCCGCGTCATCGGCGTGCATGCGCTGCGCAATGCGCTGATCCCGGTGGTCACCACCATCGGCCTGCAGGTCAGTACCCTGCTCGCCGGCGCCATTCTCACAGAAACCATCTTCGCCTGGCCGGGCATCGGCAAGTGGATGGTCGAATCCATATCCAAGCGCGACTATGTCGTCGTGCAGTCAGGCTTGCTGTTGATCGCCCTTATCGTCATGGCGGTGAACCTGATTGTCGACGTGCTTTATGCCGTCATCAACCCGCGCATCAGGGCGGCGTGATGAGCCAGTCGACCGAAATCGCCCCGATGGCCGCCGGCAACCCTGACCGTCTGACCGGCTTCAGGACCTTCTGGCACTATTTCTCGGTAAACCGCGGCGCCGTCATCGGCCTGTTCGTCTTCATCCTTTTGGTGCTGGCCGCGCTCTTTGCACCGCTGCTGGCACCCTATGCGCCCGACATCCAGGACAAGACAGCTTTCCTGCGTCCGCCGGCCTGGCAGGCAGGCGGCAGCATGGAATATCTGCTTGGCACCGACGCCGTCGGCCGCGACATGCTCTCGCGCCTGCTCTATGGCGCGCGTTTCTCGCTGCTCATCGGCGCCGTCGTGGTCACGCTGGCGCTTGTCGGCGGCATCACGCTGGGCCTTTTGGCCGGCTATTTCCGGGGCTGGGTCGACGTGGCGATCATGCGGGTCATGGATCTGATCCTGTCCTTCCCGTCGCTGCTCTTGGCGCTGGTTCTGGTCACCATCCTCGGCCCCGGCCTGTTCAACGCCATGCTGGCCATCGCGCTTGTCCTGCAACCCCACTTTGCCCGTCTGGTGCGCGCTGCCGTCATGGCCGAAAAGAGCCGCGAATATGTGGTCGCCGCCAAGGTCGCCGGCGCCGGCCATATAAGGCTTATGCTGCGCACCATCCTGCCCAACTGCTTGGCGCCGCTGATCGTCCAGGGCACGCTGTCCTTCTCCAACGCCATCCTGGAGGCGGCCGCTCTCGGCTTTCTCGGCCTTGGCGCCCAGCCGCCGACACCGGAATGGGGAACCATGCTCGCCTCGGCGCGTGAATTCATCCTGCGCGCCTGGTGGGTGGTGACCTTCCCCGGTCTGGCCATCCTCATCACCGTGCTTGCCATCAACCTGATCGGCGACGGTCTGCGCGATGCGCTCGATCCGAAGCTGAGGAGGTCGTAATGGCGCTGCTCGACATCCGCAATCTCGTCGTCGAGTTCCAGACCGCATCCGGCCCGTTCCGCGCGGTCGATGGCGTCTCGCTCCATGTGAACGAACGTGAAGTGCTGGCCATCGTCGGCGAATCCGGCTCCGGCAAGTCGGTGTCGATGTTGGCTGTGATGGGGCTGTTGCCGTGGACGGCGACGGTCACTGCCGACGAGATGAGCTTCAACGGCCGCGATCTCCTGAAGATGAGCCCGGCCGACCGGCGCAAGATCGTCGGCAAGGACATGTCGATGATCTTCCAGGAGCCGATGGCCAGTCTCAATCCGTGCTTCACCGTCGGCTTTCAGATCGAGGAGGTGCTGCGCTTCCATATGGGCATGGACAAGGCCCAGCGTCGCGAGCGCGCCATCGAATTGCTGACGCAGGTCGGCATTGCCGAGCCGGCCGAACGGCTGAACTCGTTTCCGCACCAGATGTCGGGCGGCCAGTGCCAGCGCGTGATGATCGCCATCGCCATCGCCTGCAATCCGAAGCTTCTGATCGCCGACGAGCCGACCACCGCGCTCGACGTCACCATCCAGAAGCAGATCCTCGACCTGCTCGTGTCGCTGCAGGTTAAATACGGCATGGGCCTGATCATGATCACCCACAATATGGGCGTGGTCGCCGAGACGGCCGACCGCGTCATCGTCCAGTACAAGGGCCGCAAGATGGAAGAGGCCGACGTGCTGTCGCTGTTTGAATCGCCGAAGAGCAATTACACCCGCGCGCTGTTGTCGGCGCTGCCGGATAATGCCGTCGGCGACCGGCTGCCGACCGTCTCGGACATGCTGTTCGAACCAGCTGCCGGGGGCGTCTGATGAGCATCAAGGTCGTCGAAGGCAAGGACATCGTGCGCGACTATCACGTCGGCGGCGGCCTGTTTCGCGGCGCGCGCACCTTGCATGCGGTCAAGGGCGTCTCGTTCAGCGTCGACAAGGGCAAGACGCTGGCCATCGTCGGTGAATCGGGCTGCGGCAAGTCAACGCTGGCGCGCATCATCACGCTGATCGATCCGGCAACGTCGGGCGAACTGTTCATCGACGGCAACAAGGTCGACATCGCAAGGAACGGCCTGACCAGGGAGATGCGCCGCAAGGTGCAGATCGTCTTCCAGAACCCTTACGGATCGCTCAATCCGCGCCAAAAGATCGGCGATGTGCTGGGCGAGCCGCTGCTCATCAACACCGACAAGCCGGCCGAAGAGCGGCGCGACCTCGCCATGAGGATGCTGAAGAAAGTCGGCCTCGGAACCGAGCACTACAATCGCTATCCTCACATGTTCTCGGGCGGCCAGCGCCAGCGCATCGCCATTGCCCGCGCGCTGATGCTGAACCCGAGCCTGCTGGTGCTTGACGAACCGGTCTCCGCGCTCGATCTTTCGGTGCAGGCGCAGGTGCTCAACCTGCTCGCCGACCTGCAGGACGAATTCCAGCTGACCTATGTCTTCATCAGCCACGATCTGTCGGTCGTGCGCTACATCGCCGACGATGTGATGGTGATGTATTTCGGCGAAGCCGTCGAATACGGCTCGCGCGAGGAGGTCTTCGCCGACCCCAAGCACAACTACACCAGGACGCTGTTCGCCGCGACGCCGCGCGCCGACGTCGCCTCGATCAAGGCGCGGCTGGCGAAGAAGAAGGCCGCCTGACCTCTCACCGAGAATTGTTTTTGAACAATCGGAAATGCGTCGCGGCGGTGGTTTGCCGGCAGGATTGATCGCGATCTGCGAGCTGCCGGGCGCAAGCCGCGTCGCAGGTTGGGGTGCGCCCCATCACTCACCCGCTCCGTGCTGGTAAAGCTCGTCCATGCTGAGCATTGCCAGGGTTGCGAAGGGGGCCTGTTTTTTCACCCGACCGCGGCTCAAGATCACCACGTCGTCGCAGAACGATATGGTGCTGTAATGATGACTGATGACAATGGTGGTGCGGCGGCCGGCCCGCGATTTCAGCGTCTCGACAATAGCGGCTTCTGACAACCCATCCACCGCACTGGTGGCTTCGTCGAGGATGAGAATATCGGGATCGCGCACCAGCGCCCGCGCCAGGGCGATCCTTTGCCTTTGTCCGGCTGACAGGTTGATGCCCCGGTATCCGACCAGTGTCGCGTAGCCCTGCGGCAGGTGCTCGATGAATTGATGTGCCTCGGCCAGCCTTGCGGCGCGCATGGCGTCGCTGGCCGACGCCGTGTCGTAGCCGTAGATAATGTTTTCAAAAATGGTGCCATCGACCAGTTCCAGCTCCTGACTGGCCAAGGCAATGTTCCGCCGCCATTGGCTTGGGTCCACTTCATCGAGCGGTGCCCCATCGACGAGGATCCTGCCGCTGTCGGGTTTGACGAAGCGGCACAGGAGATTGACGATCGTCGTCTTGCCGGCGCCCGAGCGGCCGATCAGCGCCGTCGAGCGGCCGCTGCGGATGTCGAACACCGCCTTATGCAGCACCGCCTCGCGCGCGTCGGGGCCTGACAGGGGACCGGAATAGGCGAAGCTCACATCATCGAAGCTGATCCCTTGGCGCAAGCCGTCGAACGGCAGGCTGCCCTGCGGCGCCTCGGGCTTGTCGGAAGGATCGAGCAGCCATTGTACCTCCTCCAGCGAGCCGCTCATGCCTTGCAACTGACTCCAGGACATCTGCAAGGCGCGCATATGCGGCTGCAGTCGGTAGAGCAGGATGAGGAAGGCGACGGTCAGCGGGAAGCTTACATTCGCCAGCCAGGCTCCGATCACCACCGCCAGGAACAGCATCGCGTGCAACACCTCGGTCAGTGGCGGCAAGACGCCCTGGCGGATTGAAAGCACGAAAGCCGCCCGCCGCACCCCGTCGGACGCTTTGGCGAAGACCGCCTTTTCGCGGTTCTCCTGCCCGAAGATGCGAATCAGGCGCCCGGCATGCACCAGATGCAGCATCTGCGACGCCAGTGCGCTGTTGCGCGAGACGACGCTGCGGCTCGGCGCCTTCAGATTGGACGACAAAACCCCGTGCGCCAGCTGGACGAGCGCCAGCCCTAGCGTCACCAGCAGCGTCATCTGCCAAGAGAGGAGCAGGAGGAAGGCGAGCAGGATGACGGCGGCCGAGGCACTGACGATCGCGCCGAGCAGGGCCTGGATAGCGTCGGATGCTCGCCAGGATTCGTTGGAGATGATGTTGAGCAGCCGCCCGGGGCTTTGCTGCAGGAAAAAGGGGTAGCCGACCCTGAGCAACTGCTCCGACAGTGCGCTACGGATCGAATAACCTGCCTTTCCGTAGATGTAGCTGGTCAGCAGAGTGTTGGCGAAGGCAAAGACATTTTTCAGTACGATCGAACCGAGGATCGCGGCCGAAATGGCGATCAGCCGCTGGCGCTCGCCGAGGTCCGCTCCAACCTGCTGGAGGAGGGCGGAGAAACCGGCCATGCCTGATGTTTCGCCACGTCCCATAATGATGCCGAGCAGCGGAATGATGAGACCGATGCCGAGGCCTTCCAGCGCGGCGCCCGCAAGCCCGAGCCCCACCACGACGGGAACGAGCCGCAACAGCCTGCCACCAAGCGCGCGGCGCAGCATTGGCAGGGCTGACGGAATCAGTGACATTATCGCGCTCTGGCCTCCGCATTGGCTTCGCTGGCTTCTCGGTCGTGGCGCAGCGGCAGCCGTTTTGGCCATCCCATCATGACGAGCAGCGCAAATCTGGCGGCACCTGCCAGATTCATAACGACAATAGGCCAGTGCGACAGATCGAGGTCGCGGTCAAAGCGAGGACGGCCCGCCAGTTCCCTGAACGCGGCCCGCGCGGACCAATAGACATGGCGAAGCAGCCAAGGGGCGTGGCGGACATGTTTCAGGCACAGCGCACCATTACCGAGGCTATAGTCGCGGTGCAGCCTGTCGATCGATTTGCGGTCTCGCCGGCCGTGATGATGCAAGACCGTCATGTCGGGCACATACTCGACCGGCATGCCGAGCAGCATCGCCCGCACGAGATAATCAGTATCTTCAGCCGAGCGTAGCGGGCCGCCAGCGCCGAAGCGTTCGTCGAACGACCCGATGCGGGCCGCGACGTCGCGGTGCATGGTCATGTTGCAGCCGAGCACGAAGCCGCCGGGGTGGACCGCCGGGGTCAGCCGCTCGCTTGCCTCGCGGAGCTTTATGGTGAAGGGCAGGTCCCGGGCATCACCGAGCTCGACCCGGCCGCCCCGGATCAGCCACTTCTCGCCACTCCGGTAGTGCCGCTCCAGGTCGCGGAGATAGTCGCGGTCGAGCTTGCAGTCGTCGTCGACGAAGACCAGCACGCGGCCTCGCGCTCGCGCCAATCCGGCATTGCGGGCAGCGGCTAGTCCGGGGCGAGTCTCCGAGACGGCTGTGACTGGGATGTCGGAAGTTTCGGCGATAGCGGCCAGCCGCTTTGACGTGCCGTCCCGTGAACCATTATCGACCACCACCAACTCTGCCGCGAAGGTGGCGTGCACCCGGCATGCGGCCTGGATCGAGGCTATGCAAGCCTCCAGCACAGCGGCGCGGTCGCGCGTGCAGACGATGAAACTGACCTCGAGCGACGGCCGCTCCGATCGGGGAGATGTCGGGACCGGCGCACTCGCAAACTGGTGATCGCGCAGGAGCGGGTGGGGCCTGTCGGTCATACCAGTCCCCGCTGATAACGCGCAAGCACCGCTTCGGCCGGCGTGGTTTTGAAGAAGTAGGCCACCGCGTCCGCCCGCTTTCCGGCCCTTATCGAGAGCAGGCTGAGCCAAGGCGCCCAGACGCCGGGACGCAGCGCATATTGTTCGCGGCGCCGGATGAAATTCCATCTCGCCGTCCGCGTGAGCAATTCGTGCGTCAGCGGCGGTTCTCCTTCGTCGCCGACGAGTTGGTAGAGGAAATAGAACAGGTTCAGCGCGCCTGCCTCGAAGCTTGGCCGTGTGTCGGTCGGCAGCTCGGAAATCCGCTCTTCGAGCGCACGGATGAAATCGGCTGCGCGCGCAACCGTGTCGAAAGAGACGGCCTCGCCGATGTCGCGCAGATCCGCTGTGGTTTCCGCAAGCCCCTCACGCTCGAGATTTTCGGCCACGATCCGCAAATGCGTCCTGCGCATTTCCTTGGCATGCCGCATGGTCACGCTTCCCGCATGGATGCGATAGACGAGCAGGCTATCGGGCAATATGGTCGCCGGGAAACGGCCGGCAAGCCGTCTGAAGAGATCAAAATCCTCGGCATGTCTATATTTAGGATCGTAATAGAGATCGTTGTTCCCAATGACGTTCCTGTTGTAGATCACCGTCGGATGTAAGAATATCGTAAAGAACATCGACAATATGTCGAGCCGGCCGAGCCGGAACGCCGGGTCTAGCCTGCCTTTGGCGATACGGCCGTGAAGCAAGGTATCGACGCAGGCGCCGCAGAAGCCGAGATCGGGCCGCCGCTCGAACAGTGCGACCTGGCGCGAGAGGCGCCGGGGATAGGCGACATCGTCCGCATCCATTCGCGCAACAAGCTCGCCCTGGGCCAGCCGTAGCCCTTCATTGAGGGTGGCGACGAGGCCGCGGTTCTCACGCGAGATGACAGAAACGCGATTGTCTGCCCGGCGGTATCGTTCGAGAATCTCGAGCGAGTTGTCAGTCGATCCGTCATCGATAGCGATGACCTCCAGGCGATCGTAGTCTTGCCGCAGAATGCTCTCCAGCGCAGCGGTGAGATAAGGCCCGGCATTGTAGACCGGCAGCAGGACGGAGACGAGCGGCGCGGTGGTCATCTCTGCGCATCCGTTCGCCGGAGTTCGAGTGCGGCGCGGCCATCGGGGGATCCGCCGGGATAGGCGTCCGCCGCCCTGCCGAGCCAGCCGGCATCGCCAGAGCGTGCCTGGGAGCGGCGGCGCGCTACATAGGGGAAGCGGCGCTTGAGGCCGTTGAGCGGCTTCTCGAAAGCCGTCCACGAGATCGAAGCGACGGCGATCGTGGCGGCGCTCGCGACCAGGAAACGCCCTGGCCCCTGCTCCGAGACATTGAGCGGGATCCAGGGCTGTGACTTGACGGCGAGCGACAGAAGGATCGGATGGTAAAGATAGACGCCGTAGCTGATGCGGCCCAGTGACAGCAGCGGTGGCAGTTCGAAAACCCTGCCGAGGACGCCGCCAAGGCCGGCTGAACAGGCGGCGACAACGGCCACCAGCGGCACCAGGGGCAGGATCTGCAGCAACGCCCAGCGGGCCCATTCCAGCATAGGATCGGCCGGCGCAGGGATAAGCCACTCAATCGCCAGGAAGACAGCCGCAAGGGCTGGCCAGCCTAGCCGCATCCATTGCGGCAGGCCGGCGCCTCTGGTCCGCCGGCAGGCAAGCAAAGCACCAAACGCCAGCGCGTCCATCGATGCTGGCGGCAGCAGGTCGCGCGCTAGCGCCGGGGTGGCGGTGATCGGCCAGTAGAAGCGATAGGCCAGCGACAACAGGATGACGCCGATAGTGATCGCTTCCACCCGCCGTCGGGGTGCGAGAAGCACGACCAGCGGCCAGGCGATATAGAACTGCTCCTCGATGCTCAGGCTCCAGAAATGGCAGAGTAGCCAGGGCGTCCATTCGTTGCGCAGCGCGTACCAAAAATTCGACAGGTAAAGCGCATGCCAGACGAGCGATCCACTGGACTGCTCCAGATCGGTCAGCCAGACGAACCCAAGCACGGCGAAATAGGGCGGGAATATGCGCAGCGCGCGCCTGATGTAGAAGGAACTCAATGCAGGGCCGGCTTTGAATTCGGCCGCGGCGCGCGCTTCGAGCAGCAGTCGTGTGATCAGGAAGCCGCTCAGCACAAAAAAAAGCCGCACCCCGATGTGGCCCCAAAAGGAGGACCCGTTGGGTGCAAGGAAATGGGAATAGAGAACCATCGTGACAGCGATGGCGCGCAGAGCGTCCAACTGATTGTCACGCGCGACCGCCATCAGCCATTTCCGCCGGTCTGAAATCTCCGATGAAGCCAGCGGCCCTGCATTCCGGGCCTCAGGTCGAGGCCTGCCAGCGTCGAGAGTGCGCCGACAACATCAAACCCGCGCCTTGTGCGCGGGGCAGCCTCGAAATCGGTGCTGGCCAGCGAAAAATTCAAGCTGATCAACTTGGCGGAATCCTCCACGGCGCACTTCCCAGTACCAAATCCCCCAAGAAATGGTGCAACCGGGCAATGGTGCAGTGCAACACAAAATATCTATCGAGCTGTAATATTTGTGTGAGTTAGTGCTAAAAATGGGTATGATTTGCGAGTGCGTTGCGTCGCTGAGGGTTTTTCACGTCCGCAATGCTGCATGAGCAGTAGTACCATGTCAGAAAGGCACGGTTTAATTACACAACTATAATCCGGAGTGTCTGATATAGGTCAAAATTGACGAAGATCATTCTAAGATAGTGGTTTTGTATCTTATAAATTATGCTTGTATTGTCGGGTTCTCTAGGCTCTCCATCTTGCGCGATGCAGCATAGTCGATGGTCAAGCGTCTGACGACGCAATCCTGTGGCGGCGGCCATATGGCGCATGTCGACGAGGCAGACAGGAAGTGCCGGTGTTGGCGTAGGGAGTGACGTGCATTAGCCTTGCACCTGCCGTCACGCTTGCGTCGGATGGAGAACTGGTGCCGCTTAGGTGACTCGAACACCTGACCCCATCATTACGAATGATGTGCTCTACCAACTGAGCTAAAGCGGCCCAGGAAGCGCGAAGCCTCCAGGATCGGCTGGGTGATAGACTCAACCGGCCGCTAATTCAAGATGGGCAACCGTGATTTCAAGGCTGGATCCGGCAATTCGTCCCGTCATTTTCCATTGGCGCGGAATAAGCCATCGCCTCGTTTGCTTTTTCGATTACGCGGAGACGTCGCGCCGGACTGCGCGCAAATCGCCCGGCAAGGCGGCAAACGGACTGATTTTATTGCCAAAACGCATCGAAATGGGCCTTGAACAGGCCTGTAAGGCAGAATGCGGGCGCTCGCCCGTTGATTGATTGGTCGCCTGCGGCTAACGATCATGGCAATGTAAGCGAACGGACAGGGGAATTCGCTTGGACGCGATCGAAAAAGCGATCCGCAACGCCTTCGAGAAAGGCAACGCCGAGGACCGGGCATTTCGCGAGAGGGTCTATCGGTCGGCTTTCGCGGCGCTCGACCGCGTGCTCCAGGCCAATCCCGGCGTGACGGTGGAAGCCGCCATCAAGCGCCGCAAGGCGGTGCAGGAAAAGATCGCCGAGATCGAATCCGAATTCCTGCCCGCGGTCCCCGATGTCGCCGCGCAGACGCAGAGCGCTGCGCAGACACAAGATACCGGGCTGACGCAACGCGCTGCGCAGGCGCAAGACGCCATACAGGGCGCCGCCGAAGCGCCCGCAGTCGATGCCCCGAGAGGCGTCGCGGCCGGACCGTCGCCGGCGATCGTCGTTGATGGGCCTGTTCAGCCCGAGGCATCCGACGCGCCGCGTTCGCGCGTGCTGCCGGTCGTCCCCGACATCATGCCTGACGCCACGCTGCCCGGCGCCCCGGCGATCGATATGGCCGATTCCGCGCCGGCCGAGGCCGCAGCGGAAGTGGCGCCTGATCGCGATGAAAGGCGGATAAGGGGCCGCCGCCTGCCGCTGACGGCGATCTTCTTCGGCGTGACGTTGCTCGCCGCCGCCGGCATCGGCCTCTATTTCGCCGTCCAGACCGGGGTGTTCAAGACCCCGGCGCAGCTCGACACCGCGCCGCCCGAAGCGCCGCCGACAGTCGACGATGACGACTTCACGCCGCCCGCCGATACAACTGAGCCGCAGCAGCCTGGCGCGCCGCAGCAGTCTGGTGTCGCCGAACAGACGCGCGACTGGATCAACGTGTTTACACCCACCGATCCAACGCATGTCGCCACCCCGTCCGACGCCAAGGCCGATGTCGTGCAGGACGACACCGGCTCCTTCCTGCGCATCCGCTCCGGCGCTTCCGGCTCGGCCGTCAGCTTCGATGTCGGGCAGGGCGTGCTGGAGAAGCTTGCCGGCAAACATGCCGTGTTCGACATCGTCGCCCGCGCCGAGGACGGCAAGGACACGCAGATCTCCGTCGACTGCAATTTCGGTGATCTCGGCGACTGCGGTCGCAAGCGCTATGCGGTCGGCCAGCAGCGTAACGAATATCTGTTCGACGTGAAATTCCCCGACAAGCCCCCGGGCGCCGCCGGCAGCATCGCCATCAACTCCGACTTCGACAAGCAGGGCAAGGCGGTCGACATCTACGAGATCCGCGTCTCGATCGAACCGTGAGCGCCGCCTAGCGATCCAGCAGCGCCTGCAGCGTCTCGATGCGGTCGGCTTCGGCGGTCGGCTTGTCCCAGCGCAGCCGTGAGATGCGGGGAAATCGCATCGCAACGCCGGATTTGTGGCGGGTCGAACGGTTGAGACCTTCGAACGCCACCTCCAACACCAGGCCTTGGCTGCGGTCGGCGCGCACCGAGCGCACCGGGCCGAAACGCTCGACGGTGTTGTCGCGGACAAATTTGTCGATCTGCTTCAGCTCCTCGTCGGTGAAGCCGAAATAGGCCTTGCCGACCGGCACCAGTTCCTCCGCGCCTTCCGGCCCCGACCAGACGCCGAACGTATAGTCGGAATAAAAGCTCGACCGTTTGCCATGGCCGCGCTGCGCATACATCAGCACAGCATCGACCGTGTGCGGATCGCGCTTCCACTTGAACCACGGGCCTTTCGGCCGTCCCGCGAGATAGGGCGAATCCCAGCGCTTCAGCATCACGCCTTCGATAATCGGGTGCGGCGGCGCGCGGCGCAGTTCCTCCAGCGTTTGCCAATCCGGGAATTCGACGAACGGCGACAGATCGAAACGGTGCGGGTCCAGCGTTGTGATGAAGGCCTCAAGACGGGCCCGCCGCTCGCGGAAAGGTAGCGCGCGCAAATCTTCGCCGTTGATCTGCAGCGCATCGTAGCAGCGCATGAACGCCGGGTATTGCTGCTGTATCTTCGGGGCCACGCTCTTGCGATTGAGCCGCTGTTGCAGGTCCGAAAAGGTGCCGGTCGCCACCGGCTCGCCGACCAGCAATTCACCATCGAGCGCGGCGGAAAAATCCATTGCCTGGGCGAGATCGGGAAATGCGCCGGACACATCGTCGCCGGTGCGCGAATAGAGCCGGCGCACGCCGCCCTCGCACACCGCCTGAACGCGGATGCCGTCCCATTTCCATTCCGCGGCATAGTCGGCCGGATCGAGCTTTTCGAGGTCGCCGTCGCCGACCGGGTTCGACAGCATCACCGGACTGAACAGGGCAAGTGCGGTCCGCTTCGGCTTCTCGGCCTTGCCTTCCAGCCACGCGAACAGCGAGATATAGGGCGGCGTCAGCCCGTGCCACAGCTCCTCGATCTCGGCGACATCGACCTTGCCGAAATCGGCCAGCGCCTGTTTGGCCAGCCGCGCCGAAACGCCGATGCGCAAGCCGCCGGTGACCAGCTTGATGATGGCAAAGCGCGCCGAAATGCCGGCGCTGTCGAGCAGCCCGGCCAGCACCTTGGGTCCGTCGGAGCGGCTCGCCGCCTGCAGCGTCGCCACGACGTCGCCAAGCGTCGGCTCCCGGTTGGGGATATGTCCCGGCGTTTGCGGCCAGACCAGCGACACGGTTTCAGCGAGGTCGCCGACATAGTCGTAGGAATAGCCGAACAGCACCGGATCCATGCGCTCGGTGACCAGCGTGCGCAGCATCGCCGGCTTGACCGCCGCAATGTTGAGGTCGCCGGTGATCGCCGCCAGCGCCAGCCCGCGGTCGGGGTCCTCGACGCTGCGGAAATAGTCGACGAGCAGCGTCAGCTTGCCATTGCGCGACGGCGTCAGCACCAAGCGGTCGAGGAGTTCGGCGAAACGGTTCATGCGTCGCCCCACGCCAATGGTGAAAACCGGCGCGAGGCACCCCCCTCTGGCCTGCCGGCCATCTCCCCCTCAAGGAGGAAGATCGGATGTCGCGCCGGCCTTGGCCAATCTCCGATATTGGCGGAGATGAGCCGGCATTGGAGCTGCCAATATGCCCCCTTGACGGGGAGATGTCCGGCAGGACAGAGGGGGGCGCAACGGGTCGCGGCGCTGGTGATCACCATCAATCGCCCTCGTCCTCATAGCCCACAAGGTGCAGTGGCCTGGCGGCGATGCCTTCCAGCTCGCACCAGCGCACCAGCGCTTCCTCGCGGCCATGCGTCACCCAGATTTCGCCGGCGCCCGTCTCCTTGACGGTGGCGGTCAGTTCGTCCCAGTCGGCGTGGTCGGAAATGATCAGCGGCAGTTCGACGCCGCCTTGCTTGGCGCGCTGGCGGATGCGCATCCAGCCCGAGGCGAAGCACGAGATCGGGTCGGGAAAGCGCCGCGCCCAGCGGTCGGCGAAGGCCGATGGAGGGCCGACAACGATGACCCCAGTGAAATCCTGCTTGCCGCCGCTGTCGACGGTTGCCGGCTCCAGCGTGCCGAGGTCGATGCCCTGGCTCTGGTAATATTCGCTGAGCTTGGCCAGCGCGCCGTGGATATAGATCGGCCTGTCATAACCGGCATCGCGCAGCAGCCGCATCACCCGCTGTGCCTTGCCCAGCGCATAGGCGCCGACCAGATGCGATCGCTCGGGAAACTGCGCCGCCGATTTGAGCAGCCGGGCGATCTCCTCCGTGTCGGGCGGATGGTGAAACACCGGCAGGCCGAAGGTCGCCTCGGTGATGAAGACGTCGCATTGGACCGGTTCGAACGGTGCGCAGGTCGCTTCCTTCTGGCGCTTGTAGTCGCCGGAGGCGACGATGCGCCTGCCCTTGTGCTCGACCGCGATCTGCGCCGAGCCCAGCACATGGCCGGCCGGATGGAAGGTGACGCTGACATTGTTCAGCGCCATCGCTTCGCCAAGCACGGCCGCTTGCGTTGTCCCGGCAAAATCCTCGCCATAACGCAACCCCATGATGTCGAGCGTCTGCTGCGTCGCCAGCACCGAACGATGGCCGGATCGGGCATGGTCGGAATGGCCATGCGTGATCAACGCCCGGTCGACTGGCCGCACCGGGTCGATGAAGAAATCGCCGGATGGGCAATAAAGGCCTTCAGGCCGGGGATGGAGCAGGTCGCTGGCGCGCATCCAGTCAAGATAGTGGCTAATTCCAGCGCGGGAAGCCTGTTGCAAGAGACTGCTGACTCGGCCTACAGCCAGCCACCGGCCGCATCAGCCGGCGGGGCCATCGCCATGCAACCGCTGAAAATCTCGTCCGGCGACCTGACCGCCGACCGTCGCGCCGACTATGCCGAGATGCTTTTCGGCTCGGGCGAGCACGCGGCAGCGGCGGAGCTGCTGCTCGGCGCGCTGGAACTGGCGCCGCAATGGGCGGCGGGCTGGTTCCGTCTTGGCGAGATGCAGGAGACAGCCGAGCGGCTCGACGTGGCGGCTCAAGCCTGGGCGACGGCGCTGAAACTGGACCCGGCGGATCGCCTGGGTGCTGCGCTGAAGCTGCAACTCATCGGCAAGGCGCCGGCTGCCGCAGCGCCACCCAGCGCCTTCGTCGAGACGCTGTTCGACCACTATGCCGAGACTTTCGAGGACTCGCTGGTCGACAAGCTCGGCTACCGGCTGCCGGAGTTTCTCGATCGCGCCATTCGCGCGGCAAGACCGGGCCGCTTTTCGCTGGCGCTCGATCTCGGTTGCGGCACCGGTCTGATGGGCGAGAAACTGCGGCCGGTCGCCGAACGGCTGGAGGGCTACGATATCTCCGCCGCCATGCTGAAAAAGGCCCGCTCCAAGGGCGTCTACGACCTGCTCGCCAAGGCCGATCTGCAGCATTTTGCCTATGCCGGGCCGAAAGCCGATCTGGTGGTGGCGGCCGACGTGTTCATCTATGTCGGCGCGCTCGATCGCGTGGTGAAGACCGTCGCCGGCATTCTGGCCACCAATGGCCTGTTTGCCTTTTCCGTCGAAACGCCAGCCAAGGGCGGGGCGGGCGGCGACGCCGGTTTTGCGCTGCAGCCGTCTCGTCGCTACGCCCATTCTCAAGCCTATGTCGAGCGGGTGCTTGCCGCAAACGGCCTGTCGGTGCTGTCGATGCAGCCGACCGTCATCCGCTGGGATCGCCGCCAGCCGGTCGGCGGGCTTGCCGCGCTGGCGGTGCCCTCGTCCAAGGGTTGATGTCTCGTCTTGTTCGAAAACGTGAATAGGATTTTTGCGGCTCGCGCGGCATCAGGTAGGATACAAGCCGAGAAAAGCCCTCGGCAGGCATTGAGGAGGAACACATGCGCTGGAACATGATGGTCTTGGCGTCCTGCCTGGCGATGGCCGGCTGCAGCAGCTCGATGTCGGAGCGGCAGGACCAGGACGTACAATCGTCGCTGCAATATGACAACGTGCCTTGCGACCAGTTGCTGGCGCAGCGCAACGAACTGGCGCAGCAATACCATCTGTCGACGGACGCCAAGCCGAGCTTCTCCAATCCGGCGATGGGCTTCGGCCCGTTCACGCCGGATATGCGCTCCAAAAGCAAGCGCGATACTGATCTGGCAAGTGGCAAGATCGACGCCATGAACCGCTCGATCGTCCGCCGCGACTGCGGCAAGCCCAACAAACAGAAGAAGTTCACCCTGCCGAGCTGAACCTGAACTTCCTCAGTACCCCGCCTTGCGGTCGACCACGTTATCAAGCTTTTCGCCGCGCTCGAAGGCATCCATCTGCCGCAACATGCTCGGCGCCAGGTGGACAGGGTCGGAGGTCGCCGCCGCGTGCGGCGTCACGAACACTTTCGGGTGACTCCAAAGCGGACTGGTCTTCGGCAGCGGCTCGACCTCGAACACGTCGAGGCTCGCCTCCTTCAGCGTGCCGTCGTCCAGCGCTCGCAAGATGTCGGCGTCCTTCTGCAGCCGGCCGCGCCCGGCATTGATCAGCACCGAGCCGCCGAGGCCGTTTCGCTTGCGCAATTCCTTCAGCACGCCGTAATTGATGATGCCGTGCGTGTCCGGCGTCAGCGGCAACAGCACCACCAGTATGTCGGTGGCGTTGAGGAAGGGGATCAGCCCGGCCTCTCCGGCATAGGTCGCAACGCCTTTCATGGCCTTGTCGCTCCGCGACCAGCCATTGACGGCAAAGCCGAGCGACAACAGCACCGATGCCGCCGCGCGGCCGAGATTGCCGAGCCCCATAATGCCGACCGAGATGTCACCGGCCGGCCGCTGCGGCGGTTCGTGCCAGGTCTTCTTCGGCTGCTGCGCACGATAGAGCATGCCCTGGCGGTGATGGTCGAGCACGCGCCAGACGACATATTCGGTCATGTACTGCGTCAGGTTCTCGGCGACCACTTTGACGATCGGCACATCGGGCAGGCCGGGATCGGCGAAGATGTGGTCGACGCCGGCGCCGATCGAGAAGATTGCGCGCAGATTGGGCAGCGATTTCAGTAGGTTCGGCTTCTGCTTCCACACCACCGCATAGGTGATCGACGGATCCGAAGCGCCGTCCGGCTCCAGCACCACTTCGCGCTCGGCCGACAGCAGCTCGCGCCAGCGCTGCGGATGAAAGCCGGTGACGGCAAGCAGGATTTTGCCTTGTTCCATTTGCGGATTGTATTCCCTGTTATTCGCTGACGATACCGACCGGCGCCGTCTCGATCTTGAACGCGGCCGAGATCAGCGCCTTCGTATAGTCGGTCTGCGGCCGCTCGAAAATCTGTTCGGAAGGGCCGGCTTCGACGATCTTGCCATTGCGCATGACGATGACGTCATTGGCAAGGGCGCGAATGACTTTCAGATCGTGGCTGATGAACAGATAGGCAAGGTCGTGCCTGGCCTGCAGATTGCGTAAGAGGTCGACCACTTGCGCCTGCACGCTCATGTCGAGCGCCGAGGTCGGTTCGTCCAGCATGACGAAGCGTGGATTGAGCACCATGGCGCGCGCAATGGCGACGCGCTGGCGCTGGCCGCCGGAGAATTCATGCGGATAGCGGTTCCTGGTCGCCGGATCGAGCCCGACCTCCTTCAGCACGGCGACGACCTTGTCGTCGCGTTGATCGGGCGACAGCTTCGGCTCGTGGATCTTCAAGCCTTCCTCGATGATCTCCGAGACCGACATGCGCGGGCTAAGCGAGCCGAACGGGTCCTGGAAAACGATCTGCAACTCGCGGCGCAGCGGCCGCATGGCGTTGAAGGAAAGCTGGTTGATGTCGCTGCCATTGAACTGGATGGTGCCGGTCGATGAGATCATCCGCGCCAGCGCCAGCCCGAGCGTCGTCTTGCCGGAGCCGGATTCGCCGACGACGCCTAGCGTCTGGCCGGCGCGTACGGTGACGTCGATTCCGTCAACAGCCTTCACATTGTCGACGGTGGTGCGAAAGAAACCCTTTTTGATCGGGAACCAAACCTTGATGTCCTTGCCGGTCATAACCGGTTTGGCGGCGTCGTTGGCGGCCGGCGGCTTGCCCTTCGGCTCGGCGGCCAGGAGGTGCTTGGTATAAGCGTGCTGCGGGTTGGCGAAGATGTCCCTGGTCGGCCCGGTCTCGACGATCTTGCCTTTGGTCATCACGCAGACGCGGTCGGCGATCTTTCTGACAATGCCGAGATCATGGGTGATGAACAGCATTGACATGCCCTTGCGGCTCTTCAGCCCCGCCAGCAATTCGAGGATCTGCGCCTGGACAGTGACGTCGAGCGCCGTCGTCGGCTCGTCGGCGATCAGCAGTTCAGGCTCGTTGGCCAGCGCCATGGCGATCATGACGCGCTGGCGTTGGCCGCCGGACAGCTGGTGCGGATAGGCGTCGAGCCGCTTTTCCGGTTCGCGAATGCCGACCTCGTTGAGCAGCGCCAGCGTGCGCGCCTTGGCCTGGCGGTCGCCCATGCCCTGATGCAGCGCCAGGATCTCGACGATCTGCTGCTCGATCGTGTGCAGCGGATTGAGCGAGGTCATCGGCTCCTGGAAGATCATGGTGATCTTGTTGCCGCGCACGCTGCGCAACTGCTTTTCGTTCATCGCCAAAAGGTCGGCGCCCTGGAACAGGATCTTGCCCGAGGGATGGCTGGCCGTCGGGTAGGGCAGAAGCTTCAGCACCGACAGCGCCGAGACCGATTTGCCGGAACCGGATTCGCCCACAAGCGCCACCGTCTCGCCCTTGGCGAGATCGAAGGAGATGTGGTCGACGGCGGTCGACTCGTTGCCGCCTTGGGTGAAGGCAACGCTGAGATCGCGGACGGAGAGCAGGAGTTCGCTGCTCATCGGAACGCCTTGCGCGGGTCGAAAGCATCGCGCGTTGCTTCACCGATGAACACCAACAGCGACAGCATCAGCGAGATGACGATGAAGCCCGATATACCGAGCCAGGGGGCATTGAGGTTACTCTGCGCCTGTTTTAGCAGTTCGCCGAGCGACGCGGTGCCGGGAGGCAGGCCGAAGCCGAGATAGTCGAGCGAGGTCAGTGTCGAGATCGAGGCGCTGACCAGAAAAGGCATGAAGGTCAGCGTCGCCACCATGGCATTGGGCAGAAGATGGCGCAGCATGATGGTGCGGTTGGACACACCAAGCGCGCGGGCCGCGTTGACATATTCGAAGTTGCGCGCGCGCAGGAATTCGGCGCGCACCACGCTGACAAGCGACGTCCAGGAGAAGAGCAGCATCAGCCCGAGCAGGATGAAGAAGCCCGGCGGCAGGATGGCAGCGACGATCAGCAGCAGATACAGCAGCGGTATCGCCGACCAGATTTCTATGAAGCGTTGAAAGAGAAGGTCGGTCCAGCCGCCGAAATACCCTTGCAGCGCGCCGGCGGCGACGCCGATAACCGACGAACCCGCGGTCAGGATCAACCCGAACAGCACGGAAATCCTGAACCCGTAGATGATGCGCGCCAGCACGTCGCGCGCCTGGTCGTCGGTACCCAGCCAGTTCCAGTTGCCGACAATGCAGTCAGGATCGGCAGCGCCTTGCGGATATTGGCTGCATCGCCTCTGCGCGCCGTATTCCCATGACGGTTTTGCGGGAGCGGCGTCGGGGATCGCATTGTTGACGGTGCGGTAGGAATAGCGGATTGGCGGCCAGATCATCCAGCCATTGGCGTTGATCTCGTCGCGGATGACCGGGTCGCGATAGTCGGTGACGGCGTAGAAGCCGCCGAATTTTTCCTCGGGGTAGGCGACCGCCACCGGGAACAGGATCTCGCCTTTGTAGTAGGCGACGATCGGTCTGTCGTTGGCGATCAGTTCGGCAAACAGCGACAGCACGAACAGAGCGAGGAATATCCACAACGACCAGTAGCCGCGCCTGTTGGCCTTGAAGTTCTGCCAGCGCCGCTTGTTGAGCGGCGACAGCCAGGGGCGGGCGATCCTTGTCGGTGTGATCTCGGCTGCAGCCTGCGTCATCAGACGTCTCTCCGCTCGAAATCGATGCGCGGATCGACCCATGTGTAGATCAGGTCGGACAACAGCGTCACGAACAGGCCAAGTAGCGAAAATATATAGAGGTTGGCGAACACGACCGGATAGTCGCGCGCCAACACGGACCTGAAACCGAGCAGCCCGAGACCGTCGAGGGAAAAGATGTTCTCGATCAAAAGCGAGCCGGTGAAAAAGGCCGAGATGAAGGCCGCTGGAAAGCCGGCAATGACGATCAGCATTGCGTTGCGGAACACATGTCCGTAAAGCACCCGCCGCTCCGACAGGCCCTTGGCACGGGCCGTCACCACATACTGTTTGCGTATCTCTTCCAGGAAGGAGTTCTTGGTCAGCAGCGTCGTCGTCGCGAAGGCCGACAGCACCAGCGCCGTCAGCGGCAAGGTCATGTGCCAGAAATAATCGACGATCTTGTCAGGCCACGACAATTGGTCCCAATTGTCGGAGACGATGCCGCGCAGTGGGAACCAGTCCCAGAAGGAGCCGCCCGCGAACAGCACCATCAGCAATATGCCGAACAGGAAGGCCGGTATGGCATAGCCGACGATGATCACGCCGCTGGTCCAGACGTCGAAGGCGGAGCCGTCCTTGACCGCCTTGCGGATGCCAAGGGGAATCGAGATCAGATAGGACAACAGCGTGATCCACAGCCCAAGCGAGATCGACACCGGCATCTTTTCCAGGATCAGATCGAGCACCGAGATGTCACGGAAATAGCTGTCGCCGAAATCGAAGCGGACATAGTTCCACAGCATCATGCCGAAGCGTTCGAGCGGTGGTTTGTCGAAGCCGAACTGCTTTTCCAGCTTCTTGATGAATTCAGGATCGAGCCCTTGCGCGCCGCGGTACTTCGAACCGACATCGCCGGCCACATCGAAATTGCCGCCGCCTCCTGCATCGCCGCCGCCGCTGCCGAGGCGGTCGCTGCCGCCCTGGTTGGTCAGGCTGGCGATGACCTGCTCGACCGGTCCACCCGGTGCGAATTGAGTGACGACGAAAGCAACAGCCATGATGCCGAACAGGGTCGGTATCATCAGCAGGATACGGCGCAGTATGTAGGCGCCCATCAGCTTTCACCCTCCCCCTTGTGGGGAGGGTCGATCCGCGAAGCGGAGCGGGGTGGGGGTAGTCTCGATCCGGCGTACGCCGTCACACCCCCACCCCGGTTCGCCATTCGCGCTGCGCACGAAGTGCTCACCGACCCTCCCCACGAGGGGGAGGGTAAAGTGCCGCGCAACAGCCTACCCTTTGCCAATTTTTGCCGCCTTGCCCTTGTCGACCCACCACAGCGCTTCGACCGGGAAGTCGAAATCGGGTTTCCGCTCGGGAAAACCGAACATGTCCCAATAGGCGCTTCGATGATTCGCCAGGAACCAACTTGGAATCCAATCCCTCCGTGCACGCAAGACCCGGTCGAGCGCGCGCATGGCAATTGTCAGGCTTTCGCGACCCTCGGCGGCACCTGCGGCGTCAACCAGGGCGTCGATGGCCGGGCTCGACGTTCCCGGCAGATTGCGAGAGCCCGATACGGTAGCTGCTCGCGAATGGAAAATGGTTTCGAGGTCATCACGGGTTGGCGTCGCCGGAAACGAGGCCGCGACCGAGACGAGGTCGTAGTCGAACGAATTCTGCCGCAGCTGATATTGCGCGGCATCCACCAGCCGGATCGAGGCATCGATGCCGACCGCCTTCATGTTTTCGACCCAGGGCGAGTAGACCTGTTCGAAGACTTCGTCGTCGACAAGAAACTCTGCGGACAACCGACCACCCTTGTCGTTCACGACGAAATTGCCGGACCGTTTCCAGCCGGCCTCGGCCAGAAGCTTGGCCGCCTTGCCAAGCAACTGCCGGTCGCGGCCGGAGCCGTTCGACGCGTCCTGGATCACGGCTTCGCCAAAAGCCTCGGCGGGAATCTGCTCACGCAGCGGCTCAAGAAGAGCCAATTCTTGTGGCGACGGTCTGCCCTCGGCGCGAAATTCGGATTTCTCGAAGCAGGATTGCGAGCGCTCATAGGAACCGTAGAAGAAATTGCGCCGCGTCCATTCGAAGTCGAAGCACAGCCCGATCGCCTGCCGCACGCGCGAGTCGCGAAACTGCTCGCGCCGCTGGTTGACGGCGGTGCCCTGCATCGAAGGCACCGTTTCGGCCGGGAATTCGTGCTTCACCACCTTGCCGGCAGTGAAGGCTGGGAAGTCGTAGCCGGTCGCCCAGACGCGCGAGGTGAATTCCTCCCTGTAGAGGATTTCTCCCTTCTTGAACGCTTCGAAGGCAACGCTACGGTCCTGATAGAACTCAACGCGAATCCGCTGAAAATTGTTCTGGCCGCGATTGACCGGCAGGTCGTTGCCCCAATAATCAGCCACACGCTCATATTCGATCCAGGCCCCTGCCGACCAGCGACCGACCTTGTAGGCGGCTGACCCCAACGGCGGGTTCATCTGCGAGGAATCGAACGGGTTGGTCGTGTAGAACGCCTTCGACAGGACCGGGAACTCGACGACGTTGAGGATGGTGCGGCTTGTCTGCTTGCCGGAAAACCTAAGCTGCAGCGTGTGGGCATCCACGGCAATCCCGTCATCCAGATGCGTTAGCGGCAGGGAATAGTACGGGTGCCCCTTGTCCTTGAGCAGCTTGAAGGTGAAGGCGGCATCCTCTGCGGTCAATGGCGTGCTGTCATGGAAGCGGGCCTGCGGGCGCAGCGAGAAGGTGAAGTCGTTGCGGTCGTCGGAAATCGTCACGCCGTCAGCGATCAGCCCGTAAACGGCGTCAGGTTCGTCGTACGCTCTCACCATCAGTGAATCGAAGCACATCTCCGTGCGCTGGGGCGAATCGCCTTTGGGGACGAACGAATTCAGCGTGTTGAAGGTCAGCGGCGTCTGGTTGGCAAGCCAGTTGCGCGGCAGGAAGTTGAAGACGCCACCTTGCGGCGCATCGACATTGACATAGTCGAAATGAGTGAAGTCCGGCTTGTATTTGAGGTCGCCGAAAGCCGACAGTCCATGCAGTTTCACGCGGGTTGGGCTGGCGGCGAAAGCCTTGCCCGGCAGCAGCGCAGCAACAGCCGCGGCGCCACTGAGGGCCAGGAAATCGCGGCGAGGGAGCCCCGCCATCAATTGCTGCCCTTGTACTTGGCGGCCAGGGCCTTTTCCTTGTCCGCATCGATCCACCAGGAATCGATATCGGCGCCACGGTAGCCGGGCTGCTTTTCCGGAATGCCGAACTTGTTCCAGTAAGCCAGCCACACAACGGCGCGATAGTATTGCGGCACCACATAGTAATTCCACAGCAGCACGCGATCGAGCGCATGGGTGGTGGCGACGAGGTCATCGCGATCCGTGGCAAAAATGATGCGGTCGACAAGGGCGTCAACGACCGGGTTCTTGATGCCGGAATAATTGCGCGATGCCGGTGTGCCGGCGGACTTGGAGCTCCAGAAATCGCGCTGCTCGTTGCCGGGCGATTCCGACTGTTGGAGCTGTCCTGTGATGACGTCGTAATCGAAATTTCTGACGCGGTTGGTGTACTGGCTCGGGTCGACGATGCGCAGTGTCGCATCGACGCCGATCTTGCGCAGATTGGCGATCCAGGGGCTGGAAATGACCTGGTCGGTTTCATGCGAGCCTAGGATTTCAAACTTGAATGGCTCGCCGGTCTTGGCGTTGACCATCTTGCCGCCCTTGATCACCCAGCCGGCCTGGGCGAACAGGTCGACCGCCTGCTTCAGATATTTGCGCTCGGCCTGCGGCGAATCGTAGACCGGCAGCTTGAATTCCTGCGTGAACAGCTCCGGCGGCAGCTTGTCGCGGTACTTCTCCAGGATCTCCAGCTCCTTGCCTTGCGGCAGGCCGCTCGAGGCCAGTTCCGTGCCTTGGAAATAACTGTGGGTGCGGGTGTTGAAACCGAAGAACAGCGTGCGGTTCATCGATTCGAAATCGAAGGGATAGGTGAGCGCGGCCCTGACCAGACGATCGGCAAACAGCTTGTGTCTCTGGTTGAGCATGAAAGCCTGCATCGGCTCGGGCGAGGTGGTCTTGAACTCCTGCTTGATCACATCGCCGGCCTTGATCGCCGCGAAATCATAAAATGTCGCCCAGCGCTTCGAGCTGTTTTCCGGCTTGATATCGTCGAGGCCACCTTTCTTGAACGCCTCCCAGGAGGCGTTGTCGTCAAGAATGTAGGTGAAGTGCTGCGTGTCGAAATTCTCCCGGCCGATCTTCACAGCCAGCTTGGCGCCCCAATAGTCGGGGACACGCTGCCAGACGATTTCCGACCCCGCCTTGAAGCTGGCGATCTTGTATGCAGCCGAGCCCAGCGGCGGCTCCAGCGTCCCCTTGGTGATGTCGCGCTTCTTGCCATTGGCGTCGGTGCCTTCCCACCAATGCTTGGGCAGCACGACAAGGTCGCCGAGGATCTTGGGCAGTTCGCGATTGCCCTTCTGGTCGAAGTGGAACTCGACCTCACGGTCCGAGACAGCGACGGCGTCGGTGACGTTTTCGAAATAGCGGCTGTACATCGGGCTGTTGGCCTTCAGCACCTGGAACGACCAGATCACGTCGTCAGTGGTGATAGGCTGTCCGTCATGCCATTTCGCCCGTGGGTCGAGCCGGTAGGTGGCCGAGGAATAGTCGGTAGGGTACTTGTAGGCATCGGCGATGAGCGGGTGGCTGACGCTGCCTTCGTCAGTCGCTTGATCCATGAGCGTGTCGTAGAGCAGGCCGCCGCCAAATGGCTGCAGGCCGGCCGCCGGCGAGCCCTGCACGATGTAGGGATTGAAGCTGTCGAACGTGCCGGAAACGACCGAATTGTAGGTACCGCCCTTCGGTGCATCCGGATTCACATAATCGTAGCGCTGGAAATTCTCGCCATATTTGGAGGGGCCGATCAGCGAAGAGGTGGTGTGCCATTCCTGGGGGAAGGCTGCCTGCAGGCCGCCTGCGAGGGCGCCCACAACCAGAAAGGACCTCAGAAGCGTTCGGCCAACCGTCATGCGTTCTCCTCTTCGCCATGCCCGGCAATCCTAAATGATTTGACGCCGGTGAAAACCGCCATGCGGCGGCTTTGTCGCCGCATATGCGATTTTCCTAACAAAAAGCCGGCCTGAACCCGGCTTTTTTGAGATCATGGAGATGACAATTCGGTTATTTGGCGGGCGCCGGTGCCGGCGTCGCAGGGGCTGGAGCTGCACCTTCAGCCGGCTTGGCCGGAGCAGCACCCTCGGCCGGCTTGCCCGGCGCGGTTGCATCAGCGGCGGCACCTGGCGTCGGCAGCGGCTTCGGACTATCCGACAGCGTGCGCAGATAGGCGATGACGTTGGCGCGGTCCTCGTCCTTCGGCAGGCCGGCAAAGCCCATCGCAGTGCCCTTCACGAATTTCTTCGGCGAGGTGATGAAGTGGTTGAGGTTGTCATAGGTCCACTTCTCCGCGCCGCCCTTGGAAAACTCTTTCATGCCGGCCGAATAGGCAAAGCCCTCATGCTCGGCGACGGGGCGGTCGACGATGTCCCAGAGATCCGGGCCGACCTTGTTGGGGCCGCCTTTCTCGCCGGAATGGCAGGCCTGGCATTTCTTGAAGACGGCCGCACCTTGCTCGACATTGGCGGTGGCCAAAAGGTCGGCAATCGGCTTGGCCTCTGCCGCGGGTCCGGCGGCGCCGCCTTCGGCAGGCTCCGTCGCCTCGATGGCAAAGCCGGGTTTTTCCGGCGCCGGCGAGGCAAACAGGGCGTCGGACACCAAACCGACCGAGAAGACGACGAAACAGGTTCCAAGCAACCCGGCGAGCAGTTTGTTGACTTCGTTGGAATCCATACGCCCCAGGGCTCCCTTTTCCGGCGGACCTCTCCGTCCACTCCGTCCGTCGGTATCGTGACCCACCCCGTCGAGCCGGTCAAATCGGGCGGAAACTAGGTCTTTTGCTTGGGCGTTGCAACACCTATAAGGGCGCTTCCAGTGAGACCTTTTGCCACTTTCCCCATCCTCTTTCGAACGCCTTGCAACCTCGATGTCCACGCTCATCCTGATCCCGGCCCGCATGGCCTCGACGCGCCTGCCGGGCAAGCCGCTGGCCGACATAGCCGGCGCGCCGATGATCGTCCATGTCGCCCGCCGCGCCGCTGAGGCTGGGCTTGGCCGGGTGGTGGTGGCAACCGACACGCGCAACGTGGCCGAAGCGGTGCGCGCGCACGGTTTCGAGGCGGTGATGACGCGCACCGACCACGAATCCGGTTCCGACCGTATCTTCGAGGCGCTGACCGCCCTCGACCCCGATCGCAAGGTCGAAACCATCGTCAATGTGCAGGGCGACCTGCCGACCATCGATCCCAAGATCATCGGTGCGGCGCTGAAACCGTTCGAGGACGCTGCGGTCGACATCGCCACGCTCGGCGTCGAGATCGTCCGCGACGAGGAAAAGGCCAACCCCAACGTCGTCAAGATCGTCGGTTCGCCGTTGTCGGCGACGCGGCTGAAGGCGCTCTATTTCACCCGCGCCACCGCGCCCTGGGGCGAGGGGCCGCTCTATCACCATGTCGGCCTCTACGCCTATCGGCGCTCAGCCCTCGAACGCTTCGTCGCGCTAAAACCGTCGCCGCTCGAACGGCGCGAGCGGCTGGAGCAGTTGCGGGCGGTGGAGGCCGGTATGCGCATCGATGCCGAGATCGTGCAATCGCTGCCGCTCGGCGTCGACACGCCGGAAGACCTCGAACGCGCCAGACAAATTCTTTGCTGAGAAGACAAATCCTTTCCTGACACCGCAGATCCTTTCAAACCTGAGATATCGGCATGCCTGACAAGACCAACAGAATAGCCTTCCAGGGCGAACCGGGCGCCAATTCCGACACCGCCAGCCGCAACATGTTCCCTTCGATGGAGCCGTTGCCGTGCCCCACCTTCGAGGATGCCTTCAACGCGGTCGAGACCAACAAGGCCGACCTCGCCATGATCCCGATTGAAAACACCATCGCCGGCCGCGTCGCCGACATCCATCATCTCTTGCCGGAATCGAAACTCCACATCGTCGGCGAATATTTCCTGCCGATCCACTTCCAGCTGATGGTGCTGCCAGGCGTCAAACGCGAAGAGATCAAGACCGTGCACAGCCATATCCATGCGCTGGGACAGTGCCGCAAATACATCCGCAAGAACGGTTGGAAGCCGGTGATCGCCGGCGACACGGCGGGCTCTGCGAAGCTGGTCTCGGAGCTCAAGGACCGCACTATGGCCTCGCTCGCCCCGGCGCTAGCCGCAGAACTCTACGGCCTCGACATCATCGAGAAGAACGTCGAGGACACGGATTCGAATGTCACCCGCTTTGTCGTGCTGACCAAGGACAAGCGATTGGCCGAACGGCCCTCGGCCGACACCAAGATGATGACGACCTTCATGTTCCGTGTCCGCAACGTGCCGGCTGCGCTCTACAAGGCAATGGGCGGTTTCGCCACCAACGGCGTCAACATGACGAAGCTGGAGAGCTATCAGTTGGGCGCCTTCACCGCGACGCTGTTCTACGCCGATATCGAGGGCCATCCCGACGACCCACTGGTCAAGCTGGCGCTGGACGAACTGCGCTTCTTCTCGCGCGAAGTGCGCATTCTGGGTGTCTATCCCGCCAGCGAGTCGCGCGAGCAGTGGAAGGTCGCGGACTAAGGTTCCCCTAAACCAGCAGGGTCAGCGGCACATAGTCGATTTCCATGAAGGTTTCGACTTCCGGGATCCAGCGGTCGCGCACGAAGGCAACGTGGTCGGGATGCTCGTTATATCTGGTGTAGGCGGCCTGATCGACGAACTCCATCGAGAAGCCGAAGTGATAGTCGTTCTTCGGGCTGACTTGCCGCAGCGGCTCGAAATGGGTGACGCCCTTGATTGCGCTGAGAATGCGCTTGGCATCGGAGAGGAACCGCTTTTCCTCCAGCGAGTACTGCGGGTGCTTCAGGGTGAAAACCACGGTGTGACGGATCATTTTTTGCTCCCGTTAAGCAATTCCAGGAAAAGTGTGAAGCGGTTTTCCGTCCGGAATTGCGTAAAATAACAAGTCTTATTCGCTGTCGACCCAGGCGCGGATCAGATGATGCGCGATCGCGCCTTTCGGCGGCGTGACCAGATTGTCCTTGTGCGTCCTCTCCAGCATGGAACGCACCTCGTCGCGAAAAAACCAGCGGCAATCTTCCAACTCGTTGAGATCGGCCTGGATGTCGTCATTGAGCGGTTCGCCGAAACAGCCGATCATCAGCGAATAGGGGAACGGCCAGGGTTGGCTGGCATGGTAGACGACGCGGCCGAGCCGGATGCCGGCTTCCTCCAGCGTTTCGCGGCGCACCGCCGCCTCGATCGTCTCGCCCGGCTCGATGAAGCCGGCAAGCGCCGAGTACATGCCGGGCCCGAAATGCCGGCCGCGGCCGAGCAGGCATTTTTCCCGCGTCGCCGTCAGCATAATCGCCACCGGATCGGTGCGTGGAAAGTGCTCGGTGCCGCAATTTGGGCAATGGCGCTTGTAGCCGCCGGCCCGCATTTGCGATTCATGGCCGCATTTGCTGCAGAAGCGATGGGTGGCATGCCAGGCAAGCAGGGCGGCGCCTTGCGCCAGCGCGCCCGCTGCCGCCTCGTCGATCAGCCCCTGCATATAGACCGAGCGATAATCGATCGCCTTCATGGTCTCCGGTAGCTGTTCGGGATCGAGGCCGACCGGCACGGCAAGGACCGGGCCGCTCTCGGCAAAGCCAAGCAGCACGCCTTGTGCGAGTGATGGCTGCAGCTTCTGGCTCTCAGCCAGATCGAACCAAGGGTCGAAGCTGCCATCGTGCAATTTCAGATACAGCCGTCCGCCATGCATCGGCAGAAGACGTGCCGAGGGATCGGCCAACGCCCTTTCGACGGAATCGTCGGCGCGGTTCTCGGATTGCCGATCAATCGTGTTTCCGGCGAAGCCGACGAACTGGCTCGGTTCGCGCAAGGGCGCGTCAAAAAGGCGAAAGGTCATGGAAGCTCGAACGTCTAGGGATGGACACAGGCGGCTTATAGCGCCGCCTTGATCTGTTGCGCAAATTGGCGGATGCCTGAACGCTCATAGGGCTCGCGCATGCCGTGCCCCCACACCGGCCCCGGCCAGCCCGGATCGCCTTCCGAGCGGGCGATGACGTGGACATGCAATTGCCGAACGATGTTGCCGAGCGCGCCGGTGTTGATCTTGGTGCAGCCCGTGGTTCTTTTCAGCGCCTGCGCCACCATGTTGGTTTCGAAGGTCAACATCGCCTGGTCGAGCGGCGTCATGTCGTGGATTTCTTCGGCCCCCGGCCGCTGCGGCACCAGGACCAGCCATGGCCAGCGGCTATCGTTCATCACCCTGAGCTCGCACAGGCCGAGCCACATCAGCTGCTCGCTATCCGCCTCCAGCCTGGAGTCGAGCGTGAATCCGGCCTTGAGGCCCGGTAGCATTGGCGTTTCCCTTGCGCTTCTCGCATTATTCCCAAACTCATGACGCTAGAGCGGCTGCACGGGGGCTGCAAGCGATTCATTGAGCGGCGGAGTTCACGGGCATCCGATTCTCAATGCACCCTTGCATTTGATCGCTGAATTGCCGATATGGAACGCGGGAGGTTGGTGGTGGACGATCCACTCGCCAACCGGGTCAGGTCCGGAAGGAAGCAGCCCTAACGAGCCCGGAACGGGTCATTGTTCCAGCCTCCCACCTCATCGGCCCCTCTCGCGACATTGACGACGCATTGCAGCGCGGGCGAGACTATTGGAGCAATTCCAGGGAAAGTGTGAGCGGTTTCCCGTCCGGAATTGCGTTAAAGCAAAGGGTAGAGCGGTTTGCCGTTTCAGAAAACGGTGAAACGATCTAGCAGGAATCGGCTACGCTGAGACGCGGCCTTTTGGAGCTTTACGGGCGAATGAGCGAAGCCGGAAATTCGGACCCCGAAACCCTGGAGAAGCAAAAGGCCGTCGCCTATCGCGTGCTGGCGCGCAAATATCGTCCGTCGAATTTCTCCGAACTGATCGGCCAGGAGCCGATGGTCCGCACTTTGACCAACGCTTTCTCCACAGGCCGCATCGCCCAGGCCTGGATGCTGACCGGCGTGCGCGGCGTCGGTAAGACCACGACGGCGCGCATCCTGGCGCGGGCGCTCAACTACAAGACGCCGACGGTCGACCATCCCTCGGTCGACCTCGCCCTCCTGGGCGAGCACTGCCAGGCGATCATGGAAGGCCGCCATGTCGACGTCATCGAGATGGACGCCGCGTCGCATACCGGCATCGACGACATCAGGGACATTATCGAGCGCGTGCGCTACGCCCCGGTGTCGGCGCGCTACAAAGTCTACATCATCGACGAAGTGCACATGCTCTCCACCCAGGCCTTCAACGGCCTGCTGAAGACGCTGGAAGAGCCGCCGCCGCACGTCAAATTCATCTTTGCCACCACCGAAATCCGCAAGGTGCCGATCACCGTGCTGTCGCGCTGCCAGCGTTTCGACCTGAGACGCATCGATGCCGGCGCGCTGGTCGCGCATCTCGCCTCGATTGCCGGCAAGGAAGGCATATCGGTCGACGACGACGCGCTGGCGATGATCGCGCGCGCCGCCGAAGGCTCGGCCCGCGATTCGCTCTCCATCCTCGACCAGGCAATCGCCCATGGCGGCGGCGCCGTCAGCGCCGAAGCGGTGCGCGCCATGCTGGGTCTCGCCGACCGCGCCCGCATCGTCGACCTGTTCGAACATGTCATGAAAGGCGATGTGGCGGCCGCCCTTGCCGAATTCCGCAACCAGTACGACACCGGCGCCGATCCGGCTGCCGTGCTGACCGATCTGGCCGAATTCAACCACCTCGTCACCCGGCTGCGCTTCGTGCCGACGGCTGCCGACGACGCTTCCCTGTCCGAGGATGAGCGCCGCCGCGGCGCCGACTTCGCCAGCACGCTGTCGGTCAAGGTTCTGTCGCGAACCTGGCAGATGCTCTTGAAAGGCATTCCCGAGGTGCAGTCGTCCAACCGACCGGTCAGCGCCGGCGAGATGGTGCTGATCCGGCTGGCGCATGCCGCCGACCTGCCGACGCTGGACGAGGCGCTGAAATCTCTGGAGAGCGGCGCTCCGGCGTCCGGTGGTGCGTCACGCCCGAATGGTGCGCCGGTAAATGCCGGCAATGGCGCCAGCGCGGTAGCGCAGACCCGGATGCCGTCCGGGCCAGCCGGTGCGCAAACCATGCGATTGGTCGACGCGCCCCCGGTCGCCTTTGTCGCGCCTCCGCAGCCGGTCGTCGAGCCGCAATCGCCGCCGCTGAAATCGCTGGCCGATATTGTCGCTCTTGCCGACGCGCAGCGTGACATCGCCTTCAAGGTGCTGGTCAAGAGCTGTATTCGCCTGGTGCGCATCGAGCCCGGCCGTATCGACGTCGGCCTGACCGCCGATGCGCCCAAGATGCTGCTCAACGACTTGACGACGAAGCTGCGCGCCTGGACCGGCCGCAACTGGCTGGTGTCATTGTCGAAGGAAGAGGGCGGCCAAACGCTGGCCGAGATGGAATCGACCAGGCGCGAGACTGCTTTCTCCGACGCGAAAAGCGATCCGGCTGTGGCCGCCATCCTGGCGCGCTTTCCCGGCGCCAAGATTATCGACGTGCGCATTCCCGACGCGCCGGAAGTCGACACCGACAAGGCCGAAGCGCCGGTCGAGCCGCCATCCGACGACGACGAAACCTGACCATAGCCACGAATCCGCAAAGGACCCGACCATGAAAGATCTTCTCGGCCTGATGGGCAAGGCGAAGGAAATGCAGGCCAAGTTCCAGGCCATGCAGGACGAGATCGCCACGATTGAAGCAAGCGGGCAGGCGGGCGGCGGGCTGGTCAATGTCACGCTGACCGGCAAGTTCGAAATGAAGTCGCTGAAGATCGATCCGTCGCTGTTCAAGGAGGACGAGGTCGAGATTCTCGAAGACCTGCTGCTGGCCGCTCACAATGACGCCAAAAATAAGGTCGAGCAGATTATGCAGGAGAAGACCAAGGCGCTGACGGCAGGCTTGCCGATCCCGCCCGGAATGAAATTGCCGTTCTGAGCCGGCTCCAACCAGTTAATTGATTATGAAGGGAAATCGGCTGCGGAGGCTGTCGTTAAGACTTTCTCCGGCTTTGCTCACGCGAACATATCCGGGCATTTATAAAGTTTTACCTATGCTGCACGAAACCTAATCCTTTAGCCATCTTTTTGCCTTTAAGAGTCTCATTCTTGCCACATCTCGGGGCGGGCT
>NZ_JAMYPB010000044.1:0-56876 GCF_040320135.1 Mesorhizobium sp. M0772
CCCGGGCCCCGCGGGGCCCCACTGGGGGGGGGGGGGGGTGGTGGGTGGGGCCCCCGCACACGGCCTGGCTCTCACTCGGCTGTTCAGTTGCCGGCCATCAGCGCCGACCACTTCTCCTGCGCCACCGGGAAGTTCTCGACCCAGAACTTGATGTTCTGCTTGTAACCCTGCTTCTGGCGCTCTGGCGTGTTGGTCAGGAAGGCGGCGACCGACGCATCGACCTTTGGCTGCGCGTCATTGTTGATCGGCGTATAGGAGGTCTGCTGCGCCAGGATCTCCTGCGGCCCCTTGCCGAGATAGGCATTGAGCAGCGCATAAGCCGCATCCGTATCCTTGACGCCGACCGGAATGGTCATCTGGTCCATCACCACCAGCCAGTCCTGCCAGGCCGGCGCATATTTGGCGCCGTTCTTCACCGCCGTCATGGCACGGCCCGTCCACATCATCAGCATGTCGGCCTCGCCGGACTCGGCGAGTTGCTGCGATTCAGCGCCGGTCTTCCAGTAGATCGTGTCGGGGCCGAGCTTGCGGATCACGTCGATGGATTTGTCGATGTCGGCCACCGTCATCGCCTTCGGATCGCCGCTCGACGCCTTCAACGCCTGCTCCAGCAGGCCACCGGTCGGATCGCCGGAACCATCCAGCGCGCGCACGCCCGGGAATTTTGCCGTGTCGAAGAAATCGGCCCAGCTCTTGGGCGGGTTATCCCCATACTTCTCCTTGTTGTACATCAGCACGACGCCGTAGTTCATCGCCGGCACCGAGCATTCGCCGACCTGGCCCTCGGGCACCTTGGAGACGTCAAGCTTGCTGAAATCAAGCTTCTGGAACAGCTTGCCGCAATAGACGTAAGGCGGCAGGTCGGCGGTGTCGACGACGTCCCAGGTGACGTTGCCGGATTCGACCTGCGCCTGCAGCTTGGCGATCTCTGTCGGCCCGTCATTGAGCAGCGTGGCGCCGGACTTTTCGACGAACTCCTTGAGCGCGGCGGCCTGGCCGTCCTGGTAGATGCCGCCATAGGAGACGAGCGTCAGCGTCTTTCCCTTGAGCGAGCCTTCCTTGACCTCACCCGCGACAGGCTTTTCCTGCGCGAACGCTGCGGTTGCCAGAACGCCGAGCGCCAGCACGGCGCCAAGGCCAAGATGTCTTGTTTTCAGCATGATTATTGTTCTCCCATTTGACCCGCATGGATTGAACCTACCTGGCTGCGAGCGGTTTCCAGGCCCTATATTGATCGAGTTCGGCGCGCATCGAAGTCGGTGGCGCAATGATCCACATCACCTCGGCTCGGCCACTGCCGATGTTCTCTGAGCGATGTGCGGTCGATGTGGCGTATTCGATGCTGTCGCCCTCTTCCAGCACATGCCTGACATCGCCGAGCGAAACCTCGACGATGCCGCGCAGCACGACGAGCATCTCGAGCGCGTCGCCATGGGTGTAGAGCGCTGGGCCGGTCGAGCCGCCGATTTCGAACTCGCCGACATAGACTTCCATGTCGCTTAAAGGGGGACGCGAAAGCAGCATCTTGCGGCAGCCGTCGCTGGGCGGCAGGCTCGGCCGCTCACTGCGCCGCAGAACTCCGTGCTGCCCGGCGACGCTGTCCTCGAACAGCATCGCCACGCTCACCCCAAGCGCCGAGGCCATCTGGTTGAGCGAAGCGGTGCTGGCGCCGGTCAGGCCGCGTTCTAGCTGGCTGATGAAGCTGGCGCTGGTCCCGGTCAGCTCGGCGAGTTCGCGCAGCGAAAGCCGCCGGCCGAGACGCAGGCTCTTCAGCCGCTGGCCCAACATCTGATGGGCATGCGTCGCCGTCGAGGCGACGCCATTCTTGACCGGAGCCTGGTCGGTGCTCATCCTGTCTCTTCTCCCACTGAACGATTTGTACAGTGACACTGTACACGTGGCAAGCGCCGAGTAGGGAGATTTAAGATGCCGGCTGAGGCCTGTTCTTCGCCCGACAGGTCGCGCCCGCGGCGCGCTGGATGGTTTCGGCGGTGGACCGGACGTTCATGGTCGGCACCAGCACCGCATGCCGGAATTTGGCCGGCGCCAGCACCGGCGTCTCACCATCGGACGGATCGCTGTGCAGTTCGGCGACGATCAGCACGCCGACATAATGCCGGCTGCTTGCGGCGCCATTCTGGCGCTGAGGAGCAGTCAGGCTTGCCGCCCCGCTTCAATTCCCCGCGAGCGTGTCGAGGTATATGAGCGATCGCTTACGCAATCGACGCAGCTGTGTTATTTTTGCCCGTCTCTATTTCCCTCAAGGAGGAGAACATGAGTGCGCGGGGATTTTTTTCATTAGCTGTTGGCATGATTTTTTTGAGCTCGTCTGCGGTGAGCAATTCAAGCATGGATATGCCGGTTAGGTCTGTTGTGTCACACCCGATGTCTCTTTTTTGGCGGGAGGCAATCCGGAAAACCAAAGCCGGCCGGCAAAGGAATTTATCCAGACTGCACAACAAGATGTTTGCTGTCCTGGCGGCTACCCTTGGTATCGCAATTCGACGAACACCTGCTACGGCAGCTATGAAGACTGCCACGATACCGATGGCGGCGGATGGTCCTGCAGACAGGTCAACGCCTGCTAGACTTTCTTGGGCCCACGCCTTCTTGACTGTGCCCGGTCCTCAGATCGGCTTCGGCTGGCCGGCCTCATAGAGCATGAGGTTGCGCTCGCCTATGCCGAGCGATGCCCAGCTCGCCCGCCAATCGGCGATGTGAGGCGAGCGGAAATGCGCGTCGAGCGCGGCCCTGTCGCTCCACACCTCGGTTACATGGATGAGCCCGACGTCGAGCACGTCCTGCGCGTAGGAGTATTCGATGCAGCCGGGCTCCGCACGGCTGCCCAGTATCATGCGCCGCATGGCCGGCCTTGCCTCGTCGAGCCGTTGCGCCGGCAGGCGAATGGTGCCGATGATCACCAGCATGATCTCTCTCCTCAAGGCCTCTGTCGTCCTGGCAAGTAACCAGTCCTCCCACCCTCGCGCAAGCTTGACCGGTTAGGCTCGAAGGGCTGTCGCGTGCTCGGCAGGCTTGTGATTGGGGACGACATGGCAGTCAGCGAAAGCTTAGCGACAGGAACAGTGGCCAAGAACGGCCGCGATGTCTTCTTCGCCATCGGCATCGTCATCATCCTGGCCGTGCTGTTCCTCCCGATCCCGGCCTTCCTCATCGACATCGGCCTCGCCTTCTCGATCGCATTGTCGGTGCTGATCCTGATGGTGGCGCTGTGGATCCAGCGGCCGCTCGATTTCTCGTCCTTCCCGACCGTGCTGCTCATCGCCACCATGTTGCGGCTGTCGCTCAACATCGCCACCACGCGCATGATCCTGTCGCATGGCAATGAGGGCACGCACGCCGCCGGCTATGTCATCGCCGGCTTCTCCAAACTGGTGATGGCCAGCGATTTCGTCATCGGCCTGATCGTCTTCATGATCCTGATCGTAGTCAACTTCATCGTCATCACCAAGGGCGCCACCCGTATTGCCGAAGTCGGCGCCCGCTTTACCCTCGACGCTATTCCCGGCAAGCAGATGTCGATCGACGCCGACCTGTCCGCCGGCATGATCGACGACAAGACAGCGCAACTGCGCCGCAGAGAACTCGAGGAAGAATCGTCCTTCTTCGGCTCGATGGACGGCGCCTCGAAATTCGTGCGCGGCGATGCCATTGCCGGCCTCATCATCACCGCCATCAACATCGTCGGCGGCATCGCCATCGGCTACATCAGGCACGGCATGGGCATGGGCGAAGCCGCCGATGTCTTCATCAAGCTGTCGGTCGGCGACGGCCTGGTCACCCAGATCCCGGCGCTTATCGTTTCGCTCGCCGCCGGCCTGCTGGTGTCCAAGGGCGGCACGCGCGGCTCGACCAACCAGGCGGTGTTCGGCCAGCTCGGCGCGCATCCGCGCGCGCTCTATGTCGCGGCCTCGCTGCTCGTCCTGCTCGGCCTGATGCCCGGCCTGCCGTTCTTCCCGTTCTTCACGCTGGCTGCAGGCATGGCCGGTCTTGGCTACGTCATCCCGATGCGCGCCAACCGCGAGGCTGCCGCCGCCGAAGCGATCAAGGATCTGGAGAAGGCGAACAAAGTCGAGGAAGAGAAGAACTCGGTCAAGGCTTCGCTGACCACCGCCGAGATCGAGCTTCTGATCGGCAAGCAGCTGTCGACGCGGCTGCTGGTGTCGCATCAGGAACTGGTGTTCCGCATGGCCAAGATGCGCAAGAAATTTGCCACGCAATACGGCTTCGTCGTGCCGGAAGTGCGCGTCGCCGACGATTTCGGCATCCCGCCGAAAAGCTATCAGATCAAGGTCCACGGCACCGTCGTCGCCGAATATCAGATGCGCGTCGGCGAGATCATGGTGCTGCTGGGGAACCGGGATTTGCCCGACGTTCCCGGCGAGGAAATCCGCGAGCCGGCCTTCGGCATGCGCGCCTTCTCGGTGCTGGAAACCTTCGCCGAGGATCTGAAGCGCGAGAACTATACCTTTGCCGACAACATGTCGGTGCTGCTCACCCATTTGTCCGAGGTGATCCGCAACAACCTGCCGCAGCTTCTGTCCTACAAGGACATGAAGGCGCTGCTCGAGCGCCAGGATCCGGAATACCGCAAGCTGGCCGACGAGATATGCACCTCGCACATCTCCTACCCCGGCCTGCAGGCGGTGCTGAAACTGCTGCTGGCCGAACGCGTATCGATCCGCAACCTGCATTTGATCATCGAGGCTATCGCCGAGATCGCGCCGCATGTGCGCCGCACCGAGCAGATCGTCGAGCATGTCCGCATCCGCATGGCCCAGCAGATCTGCGGCGATCTCTCCGAAGGCGGCATGCTCAAGGTGCTGCGGCTCGGCAACCGCTGGGACCTCGCCTTCCACCAGAGCCTCAAGCGCGACGCCAAGGGCGAGGTGCGCGAGTTCGACATCGACCCGCGCCAGCTGGAGGAATTCGGCCAGGACGCGACCAAGGCGATCCGCAAGCATCTCGAGGCCGGCGAGCGTTTTGTCCTCGTCACCGCGCCCGATGCGCGGCCTTATGTGCGCATGATCATCGAGCGCCTGTTCACGACGCTTCCCGTTCTCTCCCATGTCGAAATCGCCAAGGGCGTCGAGATCAAGGTGCTCGGGACGATCTCGTGAACATCCTGTCGCAAGGCGTCGTCATCGCCGCCTTCCTCGCCTTCTGTCGCATCGGCGCCTGCTTCATGCTGGTGCCGGGTCTGTCCAGCGCCCGCGTGCCGGTCCAGGTCCGGCTGTTCGTGTCGATCGCCGCCACCGGTGGCCTGCTCGCCTTCCTGTGGGACAAGATCTTTCCCTTCGTCGATGCGCGTCCGCAGGTGCTGACACCGATGATCATCTCCGAACTTTTGGTCGGCGGGCTGATCGGCGCGATGACGAGGCTCTACATGGAGGCGCTGCGCTTCATGGGTTCGGCCATCGCCATGCTGATCGGCTATGGCGGCACCGGCGGCCCCGCCATCGAGGAGCCAGAGCCGCAGGCGGCCCTCGCCGCCATCATCTCGTTTTCAGCGTTGCTGCTGCTCTTCGTCTTCGATTTCGACCACGAGATCATCCGCGCTCTGGTCGCCTCCTACACGGTGGCGCCGGTCAACGTCTTCTTCAATCCGCAGGCCGCCCTGGTCGATCTCACCGACACGGTGTCGGACGCCTTCTTCCTGGTCATCCGGCTCGGCAGCCCGTTCATCGCCTATGCCATCCTGGTCAATTTGACGATCGGCTTCGTCAACAAGCTGACGCCGCAAATCCCGGTCTACTTCATCTCGCTGCCTTTCGTCATCGCCGGCGGCATGATCATCTTCTATTTCGCCATCGGGACCATGCTGTCGCTGTTCGTCGACGGCTTTGTCGACCTGACGCTGGCGAGGTGAGATGAGCACGCGCAAGGAACGGCTGAAGAAACTGGTCAAGGTGCAGGAGCAGCTGAAGGCCCTGCACGAGACGCGCCATGCGGCCTTCCTGGCGGCAGCGGCAACCGCCGAAACCGAGGCCAGGGAACTTGTCCAGCATTTCGACGCCGACCAGTCGATGGCGGTGCTGTTCCCTGACCTCTACCATCGCCGCATCGCGAATGCGCTGGTCCGGCAGGAAGCGAGCTTGGAAAGCGCCAGGCAGGAGGTCACGCTCATCGCCACTGCGACGGCGCGCACCAACATGGTCGAGCGCGCCTACAAGGACGTGCGCCGACAGGACGAACGCGAACGCTCCGACCGCGACCGGCTCGATCTGGTCGCGCAGAGGCGAGGGCAGGAATAATCGGAAGTTAGAGCCGGGTCACCTGCGGACGGCGTTCGGTTTCGTTCCGTGCGGCGGGCTGTATTGGGTGTACGGCGCCGTGTTCGGCCTCTGCGCCTACGCCACCTACGATCTGACCATGGCGACGCCGGCAGCGCCCACCGCAAACGACCAGATCGCATCGACCCAGCCGGAGTTGCCGCTGCTGATAGCAATGCCTAGCATCCGGCGAAGGATTTCGAGCCGGCAAGCCTGCCACAAGCTTGTTGCGGCATGGTCGCTCAGGAAACCCGGCAAAGAGGCGGACTTTCTTGGCGATTTCTCCACCCAGTGACATCGTTCTCGATGTTGCCCGAGCCGTCGACCCGGCGGATATCGAGGCTGCCCGTGCCGCGCTGGCCAAGCGGGCCAACGGCGTTGGCGGTAATTTTTCTGTCGACATGGCTGCTTCGGTAGATGCCGGCTCGATCCTGTCGCGCGCTACCGCCGACAAGGCCGCCGCAAATGCCGATCCCGCCAGCAAGTTCAAGAAGTTCGAGGCGATGGTCTTGCAGACCTTCATCCAAAACATGCTGCCCAAGGACACCGAGGGCGTCTACGGCAAGGGGCTGGCCGGCGACATGTGGAAATCGCAGCTTGCCGAGCGTGTCGCCGACGTCATGGCCGAGCGCGGCGGGATCGGCATCGCCAAATCGCTGCTCGCCGACCACTACAAGGACGGCAAGCGCACCGTGCCGATCGGCCCGGTGTCAACCGGGCCGCACAAGACCGAGATCGACCAGCAGACCCGGCTGTCCACCTCGCTGGTCGAGGAATTGCAGCGCAAGGCCGCACGGTCGATGACCGGCGACGAGACGACCATCAAAACCGAAATCAAGATCTAGACCAGGATTTTCAATGGCCGATTTTTCAAAATACTCTTCCAACCTGCCGGCGCGTACGTCCGAAGCGCCGATCCCGTTTGCACGGCCGGGCAACCTTGCCGCCATCATCGGCCGCATCGAGGAAGCGGTCGAGGAAGAGACGGCCGGTTTGAAGAACGACACCAGCTATGATCTCAAGGCCTCCAACGCCCGCAAGAGCCGCTACCTCTATGAGCTGACCCGCGCCATGAAGGGCGCCAACGAGATCGAATTCCTGGAACAGCATCGCGACAGTCTGGCGCGGCTGCGCCAGAAGCTCGCGAAAAACGAGGCTGCAATCCTCGCCCACCTCAACGCGGTCAACGAAGTCGCCACGCTGTTGAAGAACGCCATTCAGCGCGCCGAAGCCGACGGCACCTATTCGGCCGGCGAATTCGGTTGGGCGAGCTGATGATCTCGGCAACAGGCGGGAACAACCGGTGATCAAATTCATCGCTGCCGCGATCTGGATCTGCGCCGCCACGCTTGGCGCGGTGTTCTATTCGTTCCAGGCGGCCGGTGAGCGCGGCGTCGGCGAGACGCCGAAACCGATGCTGGGTGGCCTCGACTACGTCAAGACCGACATCATCTCGGTGCCGCTGATCCGCGATTCCAAGATCGACGGCTATTTCCTCACCAAGCTCGTCTACACGGTCGAGCCGGCCGAGATAAAGAAGATGTCGATCCCGGCCGAAGCGCTGATGACCGATCAGGTCTATTCCTATCTCTACTCCAATCCTCAGATCGACTTCACCAAGAAGGAAACCATCGATCTCGATGCCTTCCGCAAGGCCATACGCGACACCGTCAACGCCCGCGTCGGCGCCGACCTGGTGCATGAAGTGCTGATCGACCAGGTCAACTTCCTGACCAAGGACGAAATCCGCGACAACGCCATGCGCCGCCGCAAGGATCCGGCCACGCCGACCGAACCGGCCCCGGCGGAATCGGCCCAGGCCGAGGCGGCGAAGCCCGCTGCTGAACACTAACCTTCGTCGCAGGGTGAATGTTCTCTGCCGCATTCCTTCCGACTGAAACGAGATGACGCATCGCGCGTTGACGTTTACGTCAACTCGAAGCTATATGCGCCAAGCGACCAGATCGCGGTACGCGCGAGACAGTGACTTCGGCGGAGGCCGGTCACTGAAGCGCGGCAAAACGCAACGAGACCAGGAGAACAGTCATGAGCGTTCAGGATATTGCCGAGAAGATGAGGTCGCGCGTGGCGAGCGCCGGGTTCGAACATTCCGTGAAGTTCGATACCGGCAGCAACGGCGTCATCGTCATCGACGGCGCGACCGTCTCGACCACCGACGCGCCGACCGACTGCACCATAAAGCTGTCGCTCGACGATCTGGATTCGCTGATCGCCGGCGACCTCAACCCGACCATGGCGTTCATGTCCGGCAAGATAAAGGTCGAAGGCGATATGTCGGTCGCCATGGCGCTCAGCCAACTGATCGGCTGAGCCCTTCGCAACAACAAAACGCCGCCCTCGCTGAAATGCAAAGGACCGGCGGCGTTTGTTTTTGGACAATCAGGCGGCCAGCGACAGCCTCTGTGCCTTGAGCTTGCGACCTGCAGCCTTCAGCGTGCCATGCGCGCCGTCGAGCGCACCATCGATCAGTTCCAGCGCCAGCAGGCGGTGCCGCTCGTACGGACCAGGCATGGCGAGCGCGCCGGTCTTCTCCGCCGAGAAGCCGAAGCGGCCATAGTAAGGCGCATCGCCGACCAGCAGCACCGCGGCATGGCCGAGACGCGCGGCCTCGGCCAAAGCATGGCGCATCAGCGCCGAGCCGATGCCGGCGTTCTTCAGCGCCGGATCGACGGCGAGCGGTCCGAGCAGAAGTGCTCCCGGGCCACCCTCGCCAAGCCTTACATCCCACAGCCGCACAGTGCCGATCACCGCGCCCGCCGCATCACGCGCCACGAAGGCGAGGCCTTCGGAAGGCCGGCGGCCACGCCGCAGCTTCTCCGACGATTTCTTGCGCCGCATCGGCCCCATGGCGCGATCGAGCAACGCTTCACGCGATGCGATGTCTGCCGCAGTTTCGGCGACGACAACAATGGCGCGGGCAATCTCCCCCCTCGAGGGGGAGATGTCGCCGAAGGCGACAGAGGGGGTCGGCACGACCTGACGCGACACCGCGTCGTGGACGAGGGATGCCGGCGCTTCACGCGAGACGACCCCCTCTGGCCTGCCTGCCATCTCCCCCTCAAGGGGGGAGATTCCCACGGCACCGTCAATGTAATTTACAATGTCCATTTCCGCGATCCTTCACGAGCGGAGCTTGTTCCACAGGCGAACCCGGGCGGACGCAAACGTCCGCCTGGGGTGATCTGAAGGCCGAAGCCGTCAGATCACGTAGGATCGGAGAGGCTCGAAGCCGTTGAAGGCGACCGCCGAGTAGGTGGTCGTGTAGGCGCCGGTGCCTTCGATCAGCACATCGTCGCCGATGGTCAGCGACAGAGGCAGCGGATACGGCGTCTTCTCGTACATCACGTCGGCCGAATCGCAGGTCGGGCCGGCGAGCACGCAAGGTGCGGTCTCCGAACCGTCATGGCGGGTGACGATCGGATAGCGGATCGCCTCGTCCATCGTCTCGGCCAGACCGCCGAACTTGCCGATGTCGAGGAACACCCAGCGCACATTGTCGTTTTCGGCCTTCTTCGAGATCAGCACGACTTCCGACTTGATGACGCCGGCATTGCCGACCATGCCGCGACCCGGCTCGATGATGGTCTCAGGGATCGCATTGCCGAAATGCTTGCGCAGCGCCGAGAAGATGGCCTGGCCATAGGCCTGGGCCGCCGGCACGTCACGCAGATAGCGCGTCGGGAAACCGCCGCCCATATTGACCATCTTGAGGACGATGCCTTCATCGGCGAGCGTGGCGAACACCTTCTTGGCGTCGGCCAGCGCACGGTCCCACGCCGTCAGGTCGGTCTGCTGCGAGCCGACATGGAACGACACGCCATAGGCGTCGAGGCCGAGCGTCCTGGCATGGCGCAGCACGTCGACGGCCATCGCCGGCACGCAGCCGAACTTGCGCGACAGCGGCCACTCGGCGCCTTCGCCGTCGGTCAGCAGGCGGCAGAACACGCGGGCGCCGGGAGCGACGCGGGCGATCTTGTCGACCTCCTCGACGCAATCGACGGCAAACAGCCGAATGCCGAGCTGGTAGGCGCGTGCAATGTCACGCTCCTTCTTGATGGTGTTGCCGAAGGAGATACGGTCCGCCGGCGCACCAGCGTCCATCGCCATCTCGACCTCGGCAACGGAAGCGGTGTCGAAAGACGAGCCCATCGCAGCAAGCAGGCGCAGGATCTCCGGCGCCGGGTTTGCTTTCACCGCATAGTAGATCCTGGAATCGGGCAGCGCCTTCTCGAAGGCACGGAAATTGTCGCGCACGACATCGAGGTCGACGACGAGGCAGGGGCCGGACGGACGTCGGGTGGCGAGGAAGTCGAGGATGCGCTGGGTGGCCATCGGGGTCTCTCCATCAACGCCTTGCGGCGCGCAATAAGCTGCGGGACGCGGGCTTTCGGCCTCGCGAACACGCGGTCAAACAAAGGCGGGACGGAAATTCATGGAACCAGCCGGTGGAGACCCCGGAACCATGAAACGCCGTCTCGCGGCGGTGAACCTTGGCCTTGCCCGGCCTCGGTTCGCTTTGTCTGCCTTGGCTTGGATGGGAGACCCGTCCGCACTGCCGGCAATGAAGGTGTGCCTCTTCAGTAACCCCGGTCTTTGGACGACCGGCAGAACACCAGAAAGGCCCGCACCGTCGTTGCTTCAAGGTGTCCTCGGGCTGGCGGTTGGCCGCTAGACCGACTGGAGGGGTTAGCTCCAGTTACCTTACCGATTTCCCTCACCATTCGAGGATCGGCGGACACCCACAGGCACGTGCGACTTTGGGCAAGCGCGATATAAGATCGAAAGATTTCACAATCAATAAAAATCGTATCCCAGGTTGTAAAATTTCCGGCATCGAACAATGCTGGCCTACTGTATACGGATATCGAACGATGCCAGGCACACACGGCCCGCTCAACGCCTTTCTTGACCTGCGCCGCATGCCGGTCGCCAATGCGGAACTGGGGCCGCTGGCCGGGCTCAGGCTGGCGGTAAAGGACATTTACGACGTCGCCGGCTACCGCACCGGTTGCGGCAATCCGGTGAAGTTCGACGAGGCGCATGCCGCGTCCAGCACGGCACCGGCCGTGCAGATGATTCTCGACGCCGGCGCGCGTTTCATTGGCAAGACGCAGACCGACGAGTTCGCTTTCTCGCTGATGGGCCAGAACGCGCATTTTCCGTTTCCGGTGAACCCGGCCGCTCCCGATCGCGTCACCGGCGGCTCGTCCTCCGGCTCGGCGGCGGCGGTGGCCGGCAAGCTTGCCGATATCGCCACCGGCTCCGACACCGGCGGCTCGATCCGCGCCCCGGCGAGCTTTTGCGGGTTGATCGGGCTGCGCACCACGCATGGCCGCATCTCGCTCGAAGGCACGATGAAGCTGGCGCCGAGCTTCGATACGTTCGGATGGTTCGCCGACGACATCGAAACCTATGAGACGATCGGCAAATTGCTGCTCGGCCGCGACCCGCATCCGTATCCGCTCACCCGGCCGCTTTCGATCCGCTGGCTGGACGCTTTCGTGGCCGGCCCCGCCGAGGCAGCCGAATATGCCAGGATGAGAGCGCTGGCCGCCGGTCTTGTCGGTGAGCCGGCGCCGGTAGAGTACAGCTTCGCCTCCTTCCCCGACGAGCTCTACTGGTGCTTTCGCCGCCTCCAGGCCGCCGAGGCCTGGCAGCAGCATGGCGCCTGGATCATTTCGGGCGAGCGCGATCTCGGGCCGGGCGTCGAGGAGCGCTTTGGTTTCGGCCGGACAATCTACGAAAAGACCGCGCGGGCCGAGGCGGTGCGCCGCTTGACGTTCCGCTCCGAGCTAGCCGCGCTGCTCGGCCAGGACGGGTTTCTTGTCCTGCCTACCGTTCCAGGCCCCGCACCTCTGGTCAAAAGCGAGCCGCAGCAGCTCCAGGCCTACCGCGAAAGGGCCTTGCATCTTTTGTGCCTTTCGGGTCTTTCAGGCTTTCCGCAAATCACCCTGCCGCTGGGCTCGGTTGACGGCGCCCCTTTCGGCCTCTCGCTGCTCGGTCCTCCCGGCAGCGACATTGCCCTGATACGGCTCGGCCGGCGAATTCTCGATGCGGCACGAAAGGCTTGATGATGGATACACTGACCCGCATGCGCGCCTTCATCGACGTCGTCGAGGCCGAAGGCTTTTCGGCGGCCGCGCGCAAGATCGGTCGCTCCAAGGCGCTGCTGTCGAAATATGTGCGCGAACTCGAAGACGAACTCGGCGCGCTGCTGCTCAACCGCACCACGCGGCAGTTCTCGTTGACTGAGGCCGGCCATACCTATTACAGCCGCGCTTCGGAAATCGTGCGCGAGGTCGACAGCCTGGCCGACGCCGTGCGCGAATCCTCCGGCGACGTGCGCGGCAGGATCAAGCTCTCCGCGGCGCGCACCTTCGCCGACGCGCCGATAGGCCAGTCGCTCATCGACTTCGCCAGACAGCATCCCGACATCGTGCTCGACATCCATCTCGACGACCGTTTTGTCGATCTGGTCGAGGAAGGTTTCGATCTTGCCGTGCGCATCTCGCGCCTGGAGAACTCATCGCTGATCGCCCGCCGCCTGGGGCCGTTTTCGATCAAGCTTTGCGCCTCGCCGGAGCTGATCGCCAAGCACGGCAAGCCGACGCGCCCGCAGGATCTCGCCAACTTGCCCTGCATCGTCGACACCAATGGCCGCTCGCTCGCCAACTGGCGCTTCAGGGGCGATGGCGAGGAGTCAGTCAGTGTCAACGTATCGGGTCCGATCGAGGTCAACAGCCCGATGGCTGCGCGAGCCGCCGCCGTGTCCGGTCTGGGCTTCACCATCCTGCCGGATTTCATCGCCGCGCCCGACCTCGCATCCGGGCTGCTGGTGTCCTTGCTCGACGACCGCATCCAGTCGGGCAGCGGCATTTTCGCCGTCTACCCGCACCGCCGCTATCTGCCGGCCAAGGTCCGTGTCTTCGTCGATTTCCTGGTGCAATGGTTCAGGAACCGCGAGAGCGCTTGAGCCGGTCCTGCCGTGCCGCGGTCCCAATTTCGCCCCGTTTCTGGTAACCTCTCGAAATCTCTCCGAGGCCGATGGAACAGCGACCGAGAATGCATCTGAAACGGCACGCAATCATGCTGGCTTCGGCCCTGGCGACGACTTTTGCCTCCGTCGGAGCGGCTGGCGCGCATCCTCATGTCTTCGCCGAGGCCCGCCTCGACGTGATCCTCTCGCCGGATCACCAAAGTGTGAAAGCGCTGCGTCACCTCTGGCGTTTCGATGATCTGTTTTCGAGTACGGTGATGATGGAGTTCGACAAGAACTCCGACCTGAAGCTTGACGACAAGGAGCTGAAGGATGTCGCCGACACCGTTCATGCCTCGCTGGCCGAATTCAACTATTTCCAGCTCGTCACCGTCGACGGCAAGGACGTGCCTATGACGCCGCCACCGCATCTGATGGCCAATTTCGACAACGACCAGTTGATCATCCTGTTCGAATCCGAACCCAAGGTGCCGATCAAGCTCGCCGGCAAGATCGATTTCGGCGTCTACGATCCAACCTTCTACACAGCGATCGACTTCACCGAGGATAGCAACATCACCGTGGAAGGCCTGCCCTCGAACTGCACCAAGAGCGTCATCCGGCCGGATCCAGACGAGGCGATCAAGGAAAACCAGAAGACCCTGACGGACGCGTTCTTCAACGACCCGACAGGCACCGACATGAGCAAGATCTTCGCCACCAAGCTCGAACTGAATTGCCCGCCAGAAGGATAGATCCGGTGATGAAACCGTCCCTGCGTTTGGCATTCGGCCTCGTGGCCGCTGCCCTGCTGATGACGCACTTTCTCGGGCAGGCCCATGCCCAGAGCTCACTCGGCATCGGTGTCAATGACGGCATGGCGCCCACGACCGGCCCGTTCGCCCACATCCTGATGTGGATCAATCTGCGCCAGCAGGAATTCTACCGCGCACTGGCCACGGCGATGAAAGCAATGCGCGAGGACGGCAGCAAGATGTGGCTGCTGATCGGCCTGTCCTTCGCCTACGGCATTTTCCACGCCGCCGGCCCCGGCCATGGCAAGGCGGTGATCTCGTCCTACATGGTGGCCAATGAAGTGGCGCTCAGGCGCGGTATCCTGCTGTCCTTCGTCTCGGCGCTGCTGCAGGGCCTGACCGCGATCCTGGTGATGCTGCTTGCCTATTTCGTCCTGCGCGGCACCGCGATCTCGATGACCGACGCAGCCTGGTTCATGGAGATCATGAGCTATGTCTTCGTCACTTTGTTCGGCGCCTGGCTGCTGTGGCGCAAGCTTGGGCCCACGGTCCAGCGCTGGTTCGGCAGGGCGCCCGCCTACAGCCTGTCGGCAGCCCACGCCGGCCATGGCGGCCATTCGCATGCCGGTCACAGCCACGCGGCGCAGGCGCATGCCTTGCATGTGCATCACGACCATTCGCATGATCATCACGATCACGCCGCGCACGACGACGACACACACGATCATTCCCATCACGACCACGCTCATCACAATCACGCCGCTCACGATCAACCGGCCGGCGAGGTCTGCGACACGTGCGGCCATTCGCATGCGCCTGATCCGGCGCTGCTGTCGGGCGATCGCTTCGACTGGCGCACGGCCTGGTCGGCTGTAGCCGCCGTCGGCATCCGCCCCTGCTCCGGCGCGCTGATTGTGCTCAGCTTCGCGCTGCTCAACGGCCTGTGGCTCGGCGGCCTGCTGTCGGTGCTGGCGATGTCTATCGGCACCGCCATCACAGTCTCGGCGTTGGCGACGATCGCTGTGACAGCCAAGAACTGGGCGGTCTATTTCGCCGGCGATGGCCGCATGGGCAACCGTATCCACACATTCGCCGAAATCGGCGGCGCCGCGTTCGTCTTCCTGTTCGGGCTGTTGCTGTTGTCGGCGAGCCTGTCCGGAACTGTATGACCTCGGCGGGTCAGGCCTGACCCGCGATCTTTCCGCCCAACTCATCCTCGATATGAGCGCGGATGATTTCATCGAAACTGTTTTCGGCGCTGAAGCCGAGGTCCCTTGCACGGCGCGCCTCGAAGCGCGTCGGCCAACCCTTGACGATCGCCCAGATGGTCTCATCCGGCTGTTCGCGGATCAGCTTCACGACCTTGGTGCCCGCAATGCGTTCCAGCGCCTCGATCTGCTCGCCGACGGTGACGGCAACGCCCGGCATGGTGAGGTTGCGGCGTGGCCCGACGGCGGCACTGTCGATCCCGGCGGCATGGATCAGGAAGTTCACCGCCGAGCGCGGGCTGGCATGGGTGTGCAGCACCGAGCGCGGCACTGGCAGGATCGCCTCATGGCCGCTCAGCGGCTCGCGGATGATGCCGGAGAAGAACCCTGACGCCGCCTTGTTCGGCTTGCCGGGCCGCACGCAAATGGTCGGCAGCCTTATGCCGATGCCGTCGAAGAAGCCGCGCCTGGAATAGTCGGCCAGCAGCGCTTCGCTCATCTGCTTCTGCGTGCCGTAGGAGGTTAGCGGCGTAGGATGAAAATCGTCCGGGATCACATCCGGGAACGGCGCGCCGAACACGGCGATAGACGAGGTGAAGACGAGGCGCGGCGCAAAGCCCGCCAGCCGCACGGCGTCGAACAGCGCCCGTGTGCCGTCGAGATTGACGCGGTAGCCGAGATCGAAATTGGCTTCCGCCTCACCCGACACGATGCCGGCGAGATGGAACATGACGTCGGGGCGTGAGGCGACCAGGCTCTCGGCAGCACCGGCGTCGGCAAGGTCGCCGGTATGCGTGGCGATGCTGATGCCATCCATCGCCGGCGCCTGCGGCGGCACGATGTCGTGCAGGTCGAGCCCGGTGATCTTGCGGCCGTTGAGCGTGCCGTCCTTGGCCAGCCGGTCGACAAGTTTGCGGCCGACCATGCCGGCCGCGCCAGTAATCAGGATGCGCATTTCGAAAGCCTCTTATTTGCCCTTGTTCTGGCTGCGGCCCCGCAACCAGAACACCAGAAAGAATGCCAGCACGAAGGCGATGCCGACGATGCCGGCAAGTACGGTCGAGATATTGCCGACAGCCAGCATCACCGTCGGCAGATAGAACGCCGCGATGCCGAACAGCAGCATGATCCAGGCTGCGGCAATCAGCGCGTTTCGCGTGTCGCGATCCATCATGCCGTCCCGCCACATTGGGAACTCGTCAACTCGGATGCCAATGCCATGAAATTCCCTGTCAGTGATAATGGCCGTGATGCGGTGGCGCACCATGGTCGTGGTCATGATCGTGCTCGTCACGGCTGTCGGCGCACTGGCCGAATTCCGGTTCAACCGTGGCGTGGCTGATGCCGTGTTCGGCGGCGAGCCGCTTCTTGATGGCGCTGACCGCCTGGTGCGCATCGACGCCATCATTGAGGCAGGCGTGCAGCGTCGCCATGTTGCTGGACCCGTCCAGCGACCAGACATGCATGTGATGCACTTCGCGCACGCCTTTGACGGTGCCGGCAATGTCCTTGGCGATGAGGTCGCGGTCGAGGCTTGCCGGCACGCCTTCGAGAAGCACATGAGCGGCTTCGCGCATCAGCGACCACGCGGTGGACAGGATCAGCACGGAGACCAGCACCGACAGAATCGGGTCGATCGGCGTCCAGCCGGTCGCCAGAATGACCAGCGCCGCCACGATCGCCGCCGCCGAGCCGAGCAGGTCGCCCAGCACATGCAGGATGGCGCCGCGCATGTTGAGACTGTCGCGGTCGCCGCCATGCAGCACGAAGAACGAGGCGATGTTGACCAGGAGCCCTATGATCGCCACCACCAGCATCGGCCCGCCCAGCACCGGCGCCGGCGTCATCAGCCGGCCCCAGGCTTCGTAGACGATCCACAGCGCAATGGCGAAGATGGCGATGCCGTTGGTGTAGGCGACCAGCGTCTTTACCCGGCCGAAGCCATAGGTGAGGCGCACGGTCGCCGGCCGTCCGCCAAGATGGAAGGCATACCAGGCAAGGCCGAGCGCGATCGAATCGGCGAGCATGTGGCCGGCATCCGCCAGCAGCGCCAGCGATCCCGTCAAAAGGCCGCCAAGCACTTCGGCGACCATGAAGCCGGCGGTCAGGCAGGCTGCGATCAGCACACGTTTCTTGTCGGTCGAGCCATGCACGTGACCGGCGCCGTGGCTGTGGCCGGCATGCGAACCATGATCATGGCTGTGCGCCATCGCCGAAACTCCTGCTACGCGCCGAACTCGGCGCGGAAATCCTCGAGCCGCCGCTTCTGCCCGCCTTCGCCATCGAAATTGGCCGGATCGAGCCATGCCTCATAGGCTTTGCGCAGCGCCGGCCACTCCTTGTCGATGATCGAGTACCACGCGGTATCGCGGTTTTCACCCTTGACCACAAGATGCTGGCGGAAAATGCCCTCGAACTTGAAGCCGAACCGTTCCGCCGCACGCTTCGACGGCTCATTACGGTTGTTGCATTTCCACTCGTAGCGGCGATAGCCGAGCCCATCGAAAATGTACTTCATGAACAGGAACTGCGCCTCGGTCGCCGCCGCTTTTCGCGAAATCAGCGGGCCCCAATAGATGTTGCCGATCTCGATCACGCCATAGGCGGGATCGATGCGCATCAGCGTCTGGCGTCCGGCGACCTTGCCGCTGGCCTTGTCGATGACGGTGAAGAACAGCGGATCCTCGCTGGCCTCGACCTTATCCAGCCATGGCTGAAAGGCGGCGCGGGTTTCCGGCGGATAGTCGGGCAGCCAGGCAAAGCGGCCGTCAATGTCGGGCACGGATGACGCCTCGTAGAGGCCGTCGCCATGCTTTTCAGCGCTCAGCGGTTCGAGCCGGACATAGCGGCCGTCGATGGCCTTGCGCTCCGGCCGCGGGCGCGGCTGCCAGTCCGTAAGATTTTCCGACACCAAAAACTCCAATCCGTTTGACTTTTGTGAGCAGACGCTCACAAAAACGCGACCCAACAGCAAGAACCACACGGACGGGAAAAATGCTCCACACGATTTCGGCCTTCGACCGCCTCGGCGAAGAAAACGCCTTTGCTGTGCTGGCGCGGGCGACGGCGCTGGCGCAACAGGGTCGCGACATCGTCAATCTCGGCATCGGCCAGCCCGACTTCAAAACGCCGCAGCACATTGTCGAGGCCGCGATCAAGGCGCTGCGCGACGGCCACCATGGCTACACCCCGGCCAATGGCCTGCTGGCGACGCGCGAAGCGGTGGTGCGGCGCACGCTGACCACTACCGGCGTCGAAGTCTCGCCCGAGAATGTAATGATCCTGCCCGGCGGCAAGCCGACCATGTTCGCGGCCATCTTGATGTTCGGCGAACCCGGCGCCGAGATCCTCTATCCAGACCCAGGCTTTCCGATCTACCGCTCGATGATCGAGTTCACCGGCGCCGCGCCCATTCCGGTGCCGATCCGCGAGGAGAACGGCTTTGCCTTCTCGGCAGAAGAGACGCTGGCGCTGATCACGTCGAAGACCAGACTGCTAATCCTCAACTCACCGGCCAACCCGACCGGCGGCGTCACGCCGCGCGCCGAGATCGAGAAGCTGGTAAAGGGACTGCAAGCGCATCCGCAGGTCGCTATCCTCTCCGACGAAATCTACGACGTCATGACCTATGACGGCGAGACGCATTTTTCGCTGCTCAATTTTCCGGAAATTCGCGACCGGCTGATCGTGCTCAACGGCTGGTCGAAGACATGGGCGATGACCGGCTGGCGCATGGGCTGGTCGATCTGGCCGAATGGCCACAAGGGCGCGCATCTCTACGACAAGGTGCGCAAGCTGGCGGTCAATTGCTGGTCCTGCGTCAACGCGCCGAGCCAGTTCGCCGGCATCGCCGCCATCGACGGCCCGCAGGAGGATGTCGACAAGATGATGCGCGCCTTCGACAACCGCAGGAAGATCGTGGTCGAGGGGCTGAACGCGCTGCCCGGCGTCTCCTGCATCACGCCCAAGGGCGCCTTCTATGCCTTCCCCAATGTCTCGAAGACCGGCTGGAAGGCGAAGAAACTTGCCTCGGCGCTGCTCGAAGATGCCGGCGTGGCGCTGATCGGCGGCCCCGATTTCGGCATTCTCGGCGAAGGCTACATCAGGCTTTCCTACGCCAATTCCGAAGAGAACATCTTGCGAGCGCTGGAGCGGATCGAGGCGTTTTTGAAGAAGTAGGCCTTCGGCTGCTCACCCACGCCCCACGAACGGCATCTTGGTCGCCATCACGGTCATGAACAGCACGTTGGCGTCGAGCGGCAGGCTGGCCATGTGGACGACGGCGTCGGCGACGCGTTGGACGTCCATCACCGCCTCGGCGGCGATGGTGCCATTGGCCTGCGGCACGCCGACCGTCATTGCGTGCGCCATATCGGTCAGCGCGTTGCCTATGTCGATCTGGCCGCAGGCGATGTCATAGGGCCGGCCGTCGAGCGCCAGCGTCTTGGTCAGCCCCGATATGGCGTGCTTGGTCGCGGTGTAGGGCACCGAGCCCGGCCGTGGCGCATAGGCCGACACAGAGCCATTGTTGATGATGCGGCCGCCCATTGGCTTTTGCTTGCGCATGACGCCGAAGGCGGCGCGGGCGCATAGGAACGATCCGGTGAGATTGACGCCGACAATATCGTTCCAGACCTCGACCGGGATCTCGTCGATCGGCGTCGACTTGTAGCTCATGCCGGCATTGTTGAAGAGCAGGTCGACGCGGCCGAAGGCTGCGGCCACCGTCTCGAACAGGTCATCGACTTCGCCGGCCTTGCTGATGTCGCAGGCAACTGCCAGCGCCTTGGCGTCCGCTTTCCCGGCTTCGGTAATGGCGGCGTCGAGCACCGCTTTGCGGCGGCCGCAAAACACCGTGTTCCAGCCCGCCTTGAGCAGCGCCGTGGCGACGCTCTTGCCGATGCCGGTGCCGGCGCCGGTGACGATGGCGGTTTTCTCTGTGAGGGCTGTCATGGATTTTGCTCCTGCGCGCCGCGCATCCCCGGCACAGATCGGGGTGCATCCGAATGCACCGACCCATCGCAAATGAGGGCGATCATGGCAAGCCGGACACTAATGCATGTCGCTCAAAAGTGGCCCCGGTTCTGAGAGAACGACATGCATCCGGACAAAAACATGAAGCGCCACGCGCTTTATGTGATCGGTCCGACAAAAAGGGCGGTCATTGGCGACCGCCCCCTGATCTGAACCGGGCTTGGGAGGAGGAAAAGCCGATCCGACTAACTAAAATCATGCGCTTCCTCGGTAAACGAGAAGTTAACGCTTTTCCCGCCGCGGCTGCGTTGTCTACCAGCGCGGGTTCGGCGCCGTGCCTGACGGAACCGGCACCTTGGCCGCCGACACCGTCGCCTCGACATGATCGACGAGCGCATCCGGCAGGCCGAGCCGGCCGGCGAGCAGGTCGAGATAGCCGCGTTCGGCGCGCGTATCGGGGTCGATCGTCAGTCGGGACGCCGTGTAGAGCTCGAGCCTCTGCTCATCGGTCTTGGCGCCTGCGACCAGCGTATCGAGGTCGAGCGGGCTGTCCAGCTCGGCCATCAGAAACTTTTCCGCTTCCGTGCCGATGCCGGCCAGACTGAGTTTGCCGGCGATCTTTTGGCGTTCCGCGTCATCGACATGGCCATCGGCCTTGGCCGCCGAGATCATCGCCCGCACCAGGGTCAGCGTGAACTCGTCCTCCCCCTGTGGCGCCTGTGAAGGATGAAAGCCGGTGTCGGCGGGCGGCGGCAGCAATTCCGGCTGGCCGGCCGCCGGCGCCTGCTCGGGTGCATTGCCGGCCTTGTAATTCTGGTAGGCCTTGTAGGCGAGACCGCCGATCGCAGCCAGTCCGCCGAGCTTCACGGCCGTGCCGGTGACCTGCCGTCCCGTGCCGGTTCCAAGCAGCACCGCGGCCAGCGCACCGGCGGCCAGCGGATTGTCCTTGGCCATCTGCACAGCCTGCCCGGCCTTGTCGCGAACGGTGCCGGTTGTGCCGGGAACTTGCGAGCCGAGCAGATCGTCGAGAAGCTTCTTGGGGTCGAACATGGTGCCTCCAGAAAAGGGCCCGCGCCAACGTGGACGGGCAGGTTTTGGACGTTGCAGACGTAGGTCCCGATTGTTGACATTACAATGACGGACCGGCGCTTTGCTATCGGCGCCGGCAATGCCGCAAATCAAATTCGATGTGTCGAAACCCGCCTCGGCTTCGGTTAGTGTCGCCGCAACGTCGGCGAGGGAGGAGTTTTGCCGTGACCGATCAGCCAGACCGCGACCAAGCACGAGATCCCCAGGACCTGGAGCGCCTGCTAATTGATCGGCAATGGGCGGGAGACATTGGGGCATGGTGGCGCTGTTCGAACCCGATGCCGTCATCGACACCGGAGCAGCCGAATTGACGCGTGGCCACGAGGCGATCCGCGCTTTGTTCGAAGCCTTTGCCGAGAGCGGGCGAAAATTCCAGCGCGGCGAGCAGCGCCCGGCGGCCATCAACGGCGACCTCGCGTTGACGTCGACCAGGCTTGCCGACGGCTCGATAATCTCAGAGGTCGCGCGCCGGCAGAGAGATGGCACATGGCTGTGGGTGATCGACCGCTATTCCGTCGCGTGGTGATCCAGTCAGGGCGTCGGCGGCACTTAACTGCCGATATGTCCCCTGCCCTGCGCCTGCGCAAGTTCGACCTGGCGCTGGCGCTCCGCATAGCGGGTGCGATCCTCATCCGAGCGTGCCTCGTAGCAATGCGGGCATGACACGCCGGTGGAAAAATGCGGCGACAGCCGGTCCTCAGGCGTCAGCGGATGCCGGCAGGCGCGGCAGAGTTCGGCCTCGCCTTCGGTCAACCCATGCGACACCGAGACCCGCTCGTCGAAGACGAAACACTCGCCCTGCCACAGGCTGTCTTCGGCCGGGACCTCTTCAAGATATCTGAGGATGCCGCCCTTGAGATGGAACACATCCTCGAAGCCGAGCGACTTCACATAGGCCGTCGCCTTTTCGCAGCGGATGCCGCCGGTGCAGAACATCGCAACCTTGCGGCCGTCGAGTTGGTCGCGGTGTTTTTCCACCCAGGCCGGGAATTCGCGAAAGCTCGACGTGCGCGGGTCCACCGCGCCCTCGAACGTGCCGATCGACACTTCGTACGCGTTGCGTGTGTCGATGACGATGGTGCCGGGGTCCGAGATCAGCGCGTTCCAGTCGGCCGGCGCGACATAGGTCCCCGCACCCGTCGCCGGGTCGAGGTCTTCGACGCCCATGGTGACGATCTCGCGCTTCAGCCGCACTTTCATGCGATGGAACGGCATTTCGGCGGCAGTGCTGTATTTGACCTCGAGATCGGCAAGACCCTCGATGGCCTCGAGATAAGCGATCAGGTCGGCTATGTCGGTTTCGCTGCCGGCGACCGTGCCGTTGATGCCTTCCCGCGCCAGAAGCAGCGTGCCCTTGATGCCGCGCCCGCAGCAGAAGGCGGCAAGCGGCGTGCGCAATTCTCGCAGCGCGTTGAAGTCGCCCAGCCTCGCAAATTTGTAGAGCGCGCCGACGCGCACGGGTTCACGGTTGGTCATCGCCAAGCCACTAGACCGTGGTCAAAGCGGATTCAAGGCAGAGCTAAAGACACCTTGTCGGTATTCGCCAGCAGGCTCGTTGGCCGACATGTGACATCGCGGCAGGCCGGGTTTCGTGGACTCGGAATCGGCCTTCTGCTAATCGGTTGAAATCACCCAGGGAGAGACAAGCCAATGCCCAGCAAGACCGAAAAGCTCCTGTCGCTGCTCAATGGCCAGCCGGTCATTCCGGTGCTGAAGATCGCCAATGTCGCGGACGCCGTCCCGCTCGCCCGGGCCCTGGCCGTCGGCGGCCTGCCGGCGATCGAGATCACGTTGAGAACCGCCGATGCGCTGGAAGCGATCCGCCGCGTGGCCGGTGAGGTCGAGGGCGCCATTGTCGGCGCCGGCACAATTCTCGATGCCAAGCAGTTCGACCAGGCAGCGGCGGCTGGCTCGAAGTTCATCGTCAGCCCCGGCATCACGCGCGAGTTGCTGGCGGCGGCCAAGGACAGCGACGTTCCCTTGCTGCCCGGCGCCATCACGCCCGGCGAGATCATGGCTGCCCGCGAGGCCGGCCTGCGGTTCCTGAAATTCTTCCCGGCCGAACAATCCGGCGGCATCGCCTCGCTGAAGGCCTTTGCCTCGCCGCTGGCCGACGTGAAATTCTGCCCGACCGGCGGCATCTCGGCCAAGAACGCCGCCGACTATCTCAGCCTGTCCAACGTTATCTGCGTCGGCGGCTCGTGGGTGGCGCCGGACGAGTTGGTCAAGGCCGGCAAGTGGGATGAGATCGAGGCGCTCGCACAGACCGCGAGCAAGCTCGGAAAATAACCTCCGCTACTTTGTCTTTGCGCAATTCCCAAGGGAAGCGCTCCGCGCTTTCCCGGGAAAATCACAGTGTTCCCGGAATTGCACTCGGCACAAAAACCCGCCAGCTGCGCCGACCGGGTTTGCACGCGTTGAGATTTTGGTTCCCGCTCATGGGCTCGAACCACGATTCACGCCTTCAAAGGGCGCTGTCCTACCATTAGACGAAGCGGGAATGCAGTTTGGTGGTTAGCATTCTGTTGCGATGGAAGCCAGTGCTCGATATCTCGCTAGAAGCAAAAGCCGCACGGCTTGCCCAGCGCGGCTTCGATTTCGATATTGACCGGGTCACGCCCTACTTCGTCTGGAAGCGGGCGACCGAAAGGAATTTTACGGCATTGCCGGTGAAGCGGTTGGCATCGGCCATCTGGTTGTCCGCCTGGAAGCCTGCGGTGTAGACCTCGCTCGGCGGCGTATGCACGATGTTGTAGGCATAGCGCGGCGCTGTCGTCGGGCTGGAAACGGTGGCGATGTTGTCGCCGCTGCTCAGCGCCCAGCGCGCCGCCTGCGGTTCGGCTGCCACCACCACTGCCTTCGGTCCTGGCTTCAGGTCGCGGGCCGAAGCCCTGGCTTCCTTGCGTGTCGTCTTGACGCCGGCGCCGATCACCGAGGCTGGATCGGTACCGGCGGGACGGGCAGCAATAGCGCCGCGCGGCGATGCGGCATCGACACCTGACGGATCGTTGAACGCCGAGCGAGGCTCGAGCGACGCAACCTGATAGTCGTCGGTAGCACTGGCTGTATCGGCGGCGCTGGCCTGTTCGAGAACCGCCTTGACCTCGTCCGGACGCTGCGACGGCAGCACCGAGAACGCGTCGGTTGCGGTCTGCTTGTGGGCAGCCGTATCGGCCAGCGCCAGCAGCACTCCCTTGTCCTGCGGCGCAAGCTCAGCCGGTGGCGAAGAGCGGTCGGGACGCCAGGTCGGTAACGGGACGTTGACCGCGACCTGCGCCGGAGCGGCAGCTTGATCGGCCCCCTGGTCGGCATTGCTCGCATCGGCGGTGCCGAACGGCACATTGGCCGGCGCCTGCGCCGTCGCCGCCGTCTGTTCGGTGGTGGCATCGGCCACGCCGAACGGCACGGTCTCAGGTTGTTGCGCGCCGACATCGGCCTTCGGCCGCGGTGCGAAAGCGGGCAGCGGCACTTCCTTGGCGGGCAGCGCGGCGATGATCGTCTCCGGCGTGTCCTGCGGCTCCGAATCGTCAGCGCTGTCGTCGGCAAGCTGCGGAATGTTGGCGCGCTTGGCGTTCTGCGGCGACACGATCGCGATGCCAGGCAGATTGCTGTTGTTGTTGCTCGTGGCAGCCAGCACCGGCTTCACGCTTCTCGGCGGCGGCGCGGCGGTAGCGACATCGGCGCTGTCGTCGGCTTCGTCTTCACCGCCACCGCCAAAGAACGCGGACAGGAAGCCACCGGATTTCTTGGTGCTGCCGCCTGCGCTGGCCATCATGATGGCAGGAGAACCGGCGCCCTTGCGCGCCTTGTAGGAGGCGAGCGCCTGGTCATAACCCGGCAACGGCCTGCCGTCGCTCGGCACATGCAGCGTCTTGCCATTGGGGAACAGGCTGACCAGTTCCTGGCGGCTGATGCCTGGCCAATGCCGCACATTGCCGACGTCCATGTGGACGAAGGGCGAACCCGACGACGGATAGTAGCCGACGCCGCCGCCCTGCATCTTCAGGCCGATGTTGCGCAGCTTTTTCAGCGGCACACCCGGAATGTAGAAGTCCATCGCCTTGCCCAGCATATGCTGGCTTTCCTTGGCGACACCGCGGCTGCGGCTGCGCAGCATCGAATTGGTCGACGGCGAGCGATAGCCGCAAACGACCTGGATGTAGTCGGTGGCGCCGGCCTGCCGGTAAGCTTCCCACACCAGATCGAGCAGGCGCGGATCCATCTTGGTCGGTTCGTTGCGACGCCAGTCGCGCAGGATGATGTTGATCTTCCTGAGGCCTGCCGGATCGTAGCGGCCATTGCGCTTGTAGACGATCTCGGCCTTTTCGTGCGTGTGGAGGTGATAGAGCTTGAGCGAGCGCGTTTCAGCGCTGGCGCCGGCAGCAGTTGCGGCGAGGAAAGCGAACGCAACGATCAACGCTGCCAGCCATCTCGGCCAGACGCCCATGTGATCGCGCCGCCCGTTTCTGTGTCGTTCGACTTTGTTCAAATCAAAAGGCCTTGCAGGCTGCCGTTTGTCCCCGGATTTGTCCAAACGGATGCGTGGTTCTCACATCCGAATATCGATCCTAATGGTTAATCATCGCTTATTGAAGCCGAAATGCGGTAACACCGTGGCGATATCCCGTCAAAAATAATACACAGGATTTCTTGGTAAACTGCTGGTTTAGATCAAGATTCAGCCTTTTCCCGCTACACGATCTGTTACCGCTGGCCTTAATGCGTGAACAACGCTGTCCGCATCAGCCATATTCCCGCCCCAACCCTTATGCAGCGCCGGATGTGGCATGGCAAGCTGGTCCCGGCCTTGCGTTGGCAAGCTGTGGAATTCGGCGTTCAGGAGGCAAGGCGGTCGAGGCGGCCGGTTTCCGGGTCGATGCCGTATTCCTTGAGCTTGCGGTAGAGCGTCGAGCGGCCGATGCCGAGACGCCGTGCGACCTCGCTCATCTGGCCGTTGTAATGGTCGATGGCGAGCTTGATCATTTCGAGTTCGACATCGGCCAGCGCACGCACATTGCCACGCTCGTCCAGCGCCCTCAATGTGCCGAAACGCTGAAGCAACCTGGCCGGAGGGGCGAGCTCGGCAGCTGCAGTACCGGCATCATCAGTCTGCGCGCCATCGCCTTGCGATCCGGTGCTCAAGGCCATGCCGGGGTCCGACAAGGACGCATCGGCGTCGAGATTGACGGTGCCGTCGACCTGCGCCCGGATCTGCGGAAATTCGTCAGTCGTGAGCACATCGCCTTCGGCAAGCACCGAGGCCCTGAACACGGCGTTTTCCAGCTGCCTGATGTTTCCCGGCCAATCATAGGCCTGCAGCATGGCCAGTGCGGCATCCGAGATGCCGTGCAGGCGATTGCCCGCCGGCGCCACCTTGTCCATGAAATGCTTGACCAGATAGGGGATGTCGTCGCGGCGGTCGCGCAGCGGCGGCACGACGATCGGGTAAACGTTGAGCCGGTAGAACAGGTCCTCGCGAAACTTGCCGTCCTTGACCTGCTGCAGAAGGTTGCGGTGCGTGGCCGAGATCAGCCTGATGTCGACCCTGACGGTGGAACGGCCGCCGACCGGATCGACCTCGCCATCCTGCACGGCGCGCAACAGCTTGACCTGCACGTCGAGCGGCAGGTCGCCGATCTCATCCAGGAACAGGGTGCCCGAATGCGCCTCGACGAACTTGCCGGTGTGCTTTTCGGTGGCGCCGGTGAACGAACCTTTTTCGTGACCGAACAGGATCGATTCGACCAGATTGTCGGGGATGGCGCCGCAATTGACGGTGACGAACGGCTTTGTGCGGCGTTCGCCGCTGCCCTGGATGGCGCGCGCCACCAATTCCTTGCCGACGCCCGATTCGCCCTCGATCAGGATCGGGATGTTGGAGGCCGCAGCCTTCTGGCCGAGGCGGATCACCCGGTCCATCGCCGGGCTGTGCGTGATCATGTCCTTGAAGGTCAGGTGGCCGCCGCGACGCCGCGACGTGCGCTTGACCTCGTCCTCGACCGCCTCGACCTTGAGCGCGTTGCCGACCGCGGTCTGCAGCCGGTCGGGAGACGCCGGCTTGACGACAAAATCGAAAGCGCCGTGGCGCATCGCCGAAACCACCGTTTCGATGCCGCCCTGCGCAGTCTGCACGATGACGGGAACAGTGATGCCGCGCTCGCGCATCGCCTTCAGCACGCCGATGCCGTCGAGGCCCGGCATGACAAGGTCGAGGATGACTGCCGAAATATCCCTCGCATTGGGTCCGTCAAGCGCGCTCAGACCGGCCTCGCCGCCATCGGCAACGATGGCGCTGTGGCCGAATTTCGTCACCGCCGCCTCGAGCAGCCGGCGCTGCACGGGATCGTCATCGACTATAAGAATGGAACCTGTCATGACTGATTTGAGTTGCCCGCCTGGGAAATTCCCATGGATCATCTTGGCACAGGGTTCTAAACAAGGTTTCAAAAAACCCGGTGAACGAATTCCTTAGGATTTGACCGGCTTGTCCTTTCCCCTTGATTCCAGAAGGTAATTGTTGATGAGCAGGATTCTCGGTCGGCAGCTTGCGGCGGTAGCGTCCGGTCAGGGCGCGGCGGAACTCGGCGACCTGCCGGAATGGAATCTCGCCGATCTTTATTCCGGCATGGAGGCGCCCGAACTGAAGCGCGACCTTGCCAAGGCGGCGGCCGATGCCGTCGCCTTCGAGAACCGCTGGAAGGGCACGCTGGCTGCGGAGGCCGAGCGCGGCAGCGCCGGCAGGCTTGGCGAGGCGCTGACAGCCTATGAGGCGCTGGAGGAACTGATCGGCCGCATCGTCTCCTATGCCGGCCTGATCTATGCCGGCAACACCGCCGATCCGCAGCGCGCAAAGCTCTATGGCGACATCCAGGAGAAGATGACCGACGCCAGCGCGCATCTTTTGTTCTTCGCGCTGGAGCTGAACCTGATCGACGACAAGGCGCTAGAAACAGCCCTCGCCGCCGACGCCGGCTTTGCCCATTACCGCCCCTGGGTGCTCGACCTCAGAATGGACAAGCCCTACCAGCTCGAGGACCGGGTCGAGCAGCTGTTCCATGAGAAATCGATCACCGGACGCGGTGCCTGGAACCGGCTGTTCGACGAGACGATGACCGATCTGCGCTTCGACATAGACGGCGAGGAACTGACGCTGGAGCCGGCGCTGAACCGCCTGCAGGACGCCGATGGGGAGGTCCGCCGCCGCGCCTCCGAAGCGCTGGCCGCAACCTTCCGCAAGAGCCTGCGCACCTTCACGCTGATCACCAACACGCTGGCCAAGGACAAGGAGATTTCCGACCGCTGGCGCGGCTTCGAGGACATCGCCGATTCACGCCATCTCGCCAACCGCGTCGAGCGCAGCGTGGTCGACGCGCTGGCGTCGGCCGTGCGCGAAGCCTATCCGCGCCTGTCGCATCGCTACTACGCGATGAAGGCGCGCTGGCTCGGCATGGAGGTGATGAACCACTGGGACCGCAACGCCCCCTTGCCCGAGACGCCGCAGGCCGTGATCCCTTGGGACGACGCCAGGAACACCGTGCTGTCGGCCTATCAGCGCTTTTCCCCCGATATGGCGGAGATCGCCCGCGTCTTCTTCGACCGCAACTGGATCGACGCGCCGGTCAGGCCCGGCAAATCGCCCGGCGCCTTCGCCCATCCGACCGTGCCTTCGGCGCACCCTTACGTGCTGCTCAACTACATGGGCAAGCCGCGCGATGTGATGACGCTGGCGCATGAACTCGGCCACGGCGTGCATCAGGTGCTGGCCGGCGGCCAGGGCGCCCTGATGGCTTCGACGCCGCTGACTTTGGCCGAGACGGCCTCGGTATTCGGCGAGATGCTGACCTTCCGTTCGCTGCTCGACCAGACCACCGACAAGCGCGAGCGCAAGGCGATGCTCGCCCAGAAGGTCGAGGACATGATCAACACGGTCGTGCGCCAGATCGCCTTCTACGAGTTCGAGCGCAAGGTGCATGCAGAGCGCAAGAACGGCGAACTGACCTCCGACAAGCTCGGCCAGTTCTGGCTCGAGGTGCAGGCCGAAAGCCTGGGGCCGGCGATCAAGCTGCGCGAGGGCTATGAGGTCTTCTGGACCTACATCCCGCACTTCGTCCACTCCCCCTTCTACGTCTACGCCTATGCCTTTGGCGACTGCCTGGTGAACTCGCTCTACGCGGTCTACCAGAACGCCGAGCATGGCTTCCAGGACAAGTATTTCGAGATGTTGCGCGCCGGCGGCACCAAGCATCACTCGGAGCTTCTCGCGCCCTTCGGCCTCGACGCCACCGACCCCGCCTTCTGGCAGATCGGGCTTGGCGTGATCGGCGGCCTGATCGACGAGTTGGAAGCGCTCGACAGTTAATGCGCGCACCCATTGGACCGATGGCGCAGAGTGGCAGGTTCAGCAGCGGCCTCGACTTTGCAGAATCGCAGAACAGTTTAGCCGGGATGCATGTGACGGCAGCGCTGTTCTTGTTCTAAATACCTGTTCTTGAATAACTCTCCGGCGAAATTTTCCGTTAGCTTTCCCGAAGCCGTATGATAGCTTTCCGACCGAAGCTCAGCCGGGCGCGCGGCTTAAGGCCGGACAGCATCCCGGCCCATGGCAGCGGTCTGACGAATGCGACAGCGACGGTTGGCAATGGGCGGCAAAGCCGAACGCCGACACTCGACGACAGACCGGCTGTTCCCTGAGCCGCCGAACCACATTGGATGATCCGATCTGCCAAGGTCATGACTTGGGACGGCGGCGGACGGATCCGACTGGAGAGAGACGATGACCTTCTTTTACATTGTCCTGGCGTTCCTTGTAGGTGTGTTGGTTGGCTGGTTTATCTGGGGCCGGCTGCGCGGCGAACTTGACAGCCTGCGCGGCGATCTCGACCGCACCCGCAGCGAGCGGGACAGACTGCGCGCCGACGCCGACCGCCTGACCGGCGAACTCGACGCCTGCGGCAAGACCCGCGCCGATCTCGAACGCCGGCTGCGTGAAACATCGGCTCCATCCGCCAAGCCTTCCAGTTCGGCGCCGGCCGCGCTGGTGTCGACAGCGGCAACGGCCAAGTCCGCCCCGGCCGCGAAACCGGCCCCCGCCAAACCCGCCGCGGCCAAACCAGCTGCGGCCAAATCCGCGGACGCAAAACCAGCGGCCAGCAAACCTGCCGCCGCCAAGGCCGCGCCCAAAGCCGCGGCTTCAAAGCCCGCCGCCGTCCCGAAGAAGGCCGCCCCGGCAGCTGGGAAGGCCGACAATCTGCGCCGCCTGATCGGTATCGGCCCGGTCAACGACAAACTGCTCAAGGGCCTTGGCATCACGACCTACGCGCAGATCGCCGGCTGGACCGCGGCCGATGTCAAGCGCATCGAGGACACGCTGAATTTCGACGGCCGCATCGCCCGCGAAAAGTGGGTCGAGCAGGCCAAGCTGCTTGCCGCCGGCGACGAAAAGGAGTTCGCACGCCAATTCCCGAGCGCCGGGACCGCCAACAACAGCTGATCTGTCATCGGCAACATAACCAGAAGGCGGCGCTCTCGGGCGCCGTCTTTGTTTTTGCATTCGCCACTGTCTTTGCGCCCTGCGACGCCGCTCCCTCGATTGCACGCCGCCCGGCCCCCATATAGAGCGGTTCTGGCGTCATCGACCGCAGTACCCGAGCCCCATGCCCCTGCCCTCTGCCATTTTCCGCAACGATGAAAGCGGCCGTCAGTTGGTCTTCGACCACCAGGCCGACATCATCATTGCCTATGATGCCAAGGATTTTCTGCCGGCGCTGGTGGCCGCGCAGGCGGCGAGCGATGCCGGCAAATGGCTGGCCGGCTATTTCTCCTACGAAGCGGGCTATCTGCTCGAACCGAAACTGGTGCCGCTGCTGCCTGAAGGCCGGCGCGCGCCACTGGTTTGTCTGGGTGTGTTCGATGCTCCGGTCGAAGAGGCCGTGCCGCGCAACGATGCGCCGGCCACCAATGGCCCCATCTTCGACGCCAGGGCCAGTTGGTCCGCTCAGGACTACGCCAAACGCTTCGCGCGCCTTCACGACCACATCCGCAAGGGCGACTGCTACCAAGGCAACCTGACCTTTCCGGTCCGTGCCCAATGGTCGGGCGATCCGGTTGCTGCCTTCGACGCACTGACAGGACGCCAGCCGGTCAAGTATGGCGCACTGATTTCGCTCGGCGATCCCATCGTCTTATCGCGTTCGCCCGAGCTGTTCTTCGAGATCAATGCCTTAGGCATGATCGAAACCCATCCGATGAAGGGCACCGCACCGCGCGGCGCGACCAAGGCCGAGGACGCGCGGTTGAAGTCCTTCTTGCGCAGCGACGAAAAGAACCAGGCCGAGAACCGGATGATCGTCGATCTCCTGCGCAATGACATCTCGCTGATCAGCGAGGTCGGCACGCTGGAAGTCCCGGAACTGTTCCGCATCGAGAGCTACCCGACCGTCCATCAGATGGTGAGCCGTGTGCGGGCGAAGCTTCTGCCTGATCTCGGCATCCGCCAAATCTTTGGCGCGCTGTTTCCCTGCGGCTCGATCACCGGCGCGCCGAAAATCCGCGCGATGGAAATCCTGCACGAGCTGGAAGACACACCGCGCGACGTCTATTGCGGCGCCATCGGCTGGATCGCGCCTGGCGGCATGATGCGCTTTTCGGTGGCGATCCGCACTATATCGCTCTTTTCCAGTGGCGAGGCAGTTTACAATGTCGGCGGCGGCGTCGTCTTCGATTCGACCGCGCAAGAGGAGTATCAGGAGTGTCTGCTGAAGGCGCGCTTCGCGACGGGGACACCGCCGATTTCGAGCTGATCGAGACGATGCGCTGGGAGCCCGGCCAGGGCTTTCTGCGTTTCGAACGCCATCTCGCACGCCTTTACGGGTCGGCGGAAGAACTCGGCTTTGCCTGCGATCCGCAGCGGATCGGCGAGGTGCTGGCGAATACTATCGGGGCGCAGCAGACGGCGCTGCGCACCCGGCTCGTCCTGCAGCGCAATGGCGAGGTGACGGTTTCTGTTCAGCCTTACGAGCCACTCGCCGCCGACAAGGTCTGGCGGCTGCGACTGGCGCGGGTCCGGCTCTCCTCCACCGACACGCTGCTGCGCCACAAGACCGGCCGGCGGCAAGTCTACACTCACGCCCGCTCCGAATATCTGATCACCCAGGCCGACGAAGTGTTGCTCGCAAATGAGCGCAGTGAAATCTGCGAAGGCACCATCACCAACGTCTTCGCCGATTTCGGTGATGGCATGCTGATGACACCCAGGCTCGACTGCGGCCTGCTGCCTGGCGTATTGCGCGCCGAGCTGCTGGACGAAGGGCGCGCCCAGGAGGCGATCCACAGCTATGACGAGTTGAAATCCGCCAAAACACTGTTCGTCGGCAATTCTCTGCGCGGCTTGATCCCGGCAACATTGGCCTGATACGAAGCGGCTGCGAGAATAACCGCCGGCATTGGACACTTTCTAGCGAAGCATGAATTCTCGTCAGCCCACGCACACGCCCTATGATGGCTCCTCAAAGCTCTTCACCATCGGGCTGAAGCCGCTCGAGCTCGACAAGTGGATCGAGGTCGACCGGTATCTCTTCGACCATCTCGCCGAAAAGCGCCGGCTCTATGCCGAAATTCCCGACAAGGTGTTTGTCGAGGAAGACGGCACGCGCGACACCCAGCGCGAAGTGCGCGGCCTCATCGAAGCACATCTGCTGTCGACATTTCCCGGGATGTACCGGCGCACCAATGCCGGGGTTGAGGTCATTGGCGCCAAAGCCGACTCTGACGCCACCTTCCACGATGCCCCGCTGGTCGCAGCGTCGCTGCTCGTCCAGGAAGACCTGATCCTGATGCGCCGTGACGACACCGGCTGGCGGCTCGCCGCCGGCTCGCTGTGTTTCCCGTCATCCTGGTCGCTGGTCGAGAAGTTCGGCCGGCCGCTGCAGCAGATCCACGCACCGGTGCCGGGCTTCGGTCCGGGCACCAGGCCGGCGGAGCTCATCAACCGCATGTTCGACGGCCTGCAGGGCCAGGCCGTCGAACGCTTCAACTGGTCGATCCAGGCCGGCGACGCGCTCTATCATCCGCTCTCCAATGTCGAGCGCATCGACCGTGCCACCAACCGCCCCTCGCGATTTCCCGACGGCGACGTCAACGCCCACGCCTTCATCCGCGTCGAGCGCCAGACGCTGCGCAAACTGCCTCTGTCGCGCGACATCCTGTTCACCATCCGCATCCATCTCGACCCGCTGAAAGTGCTGGCGCGGCATCCCGACCGGGCAACGCTTGCCGCCTCTTTCGCGGCGCAATTGCAGGCGCTGGATGAGGCTCAACTCGACTATAAGGGGATGACATCAGACCGTGACCGGCTGATGCAACGCCTGCAAACCATGGCTCAGGAGTGACGATGATCCGACATGTTCTGAAGCTAGCCGTCCTGCTCGGTGCATTGCTGGCGTTGCCGGCAACAGCGCATGCGGAACCGGTGACCTATGCGGGGAAGCTCGGCAACATCGACATCGTCGTCGAGTTTACCGGTGATCCGGCGACGGCTGGAGAGGCACTGGCGGGCCGCTATTTCTACCGCTCCAAGGGCGTCGATATTCCTCTGCAGGCGAAGTCGAGCAAGGGCGCCACCTTTCAATTGGCCGAGGAAGAAGCCTGCGATGCCAAGAAGTGCGGCGACGGCCAGGCTCCACCCATCGGCGCCGTCTGGCGGTTGAGTTCCGCCGACAAGGGCAAGACGCTGGAAGGCACCTGGACTGCCAAAAAGACCCTGCCGCTGAAGCTGACAAGGATCGCCAGCCGTGCCCAGACGGAGACGCCGGCGACGACGCCACGCGATCTCTATGATTTCACCGACATGACATTCTCGGGCGACGATGCGCCGATCACCATGGCGGCATCGCCCTACGACTATCTCAAGCTGGATTTCGCGCCCAAGGCAGACGCCAAGGAAGGTTGGCCGGATGCAGCCTACAACTATGTCACCGATCCGCGCACCAAATTCGCCAGGCCGCGCATCGTCGATCTCGCCGGCAGTGCGCCGATCGAAGCCGCCAATGCCTTGCTGCAGAACCGCCATTGGCATGACAGCCTCAGCGCCTTGACATGCGCGGCGCTGCAATATGCCGGTTTCCACGACGGGCCGCCGATGGAGGGCATGGACGACGATTCGCTTGGCGGCTATGAAGACACGACGTCCAAAGTTACGTCATTGACGCCGAAGCTGATGAGCTGGTCGGAATCCGGCAGCCTCTATTGCGGCGGTGCGCATCCGAACAACTATTCCGACGCCTATGTCATGGACGTGCGCCGTGGCGCCTTGCTTACCCTTCAGGACATGTTTTCCGATACGGTCGACGGCAAGCCAGGCCCCTCGCTGGCCACCTTCGTCAAGGAGAAGCGCAAGAAGCCAAGCGACCAGACCGAGGTGGATTACGAGGCCGAATGCGGCATCGACGATTTGATCGGCGACTATCTCGGCGCCAGCCTGAAGCGCGATGGCGACAGGCAGGTTCTGGTCTTCGGACTGCAAGGTTTGCCCAACGTCATCCAGGCTTGCGCCGGCGATCTCGTTGAAATCCCGGACTCCGAAGCACAAGCGCTGCTCACGCCGGAATTCGCGAAACTGCTCGAACCGTAGGCGCATCTGCGCCGTCGGGAACTAACCTTATCCCTGCTTTTCGCTTTATTGTGACAATGATCTATGGTTTGTCGCGCGGCGGTCGAACGGCCGTTTTGGCGCGTTGCTTGAAGGAGTGCTCGATAAAATGGCGAATGAAAACTGGCCCGTTTACGGTGAAATCACCGGCCCTGTCGTGATGATCGGCTTTGGTTCGATCGGACGGGGAACGCTGCCTCTGATCGAGCGCCATTTCAAATTCGACAAGTCGCGCATGACGGTCATCGACCCGCTCGACACCGACCGCAAGCTGCTCGACGAGCGCGGCATCGCCTTCGTGCAGGAGCACGTGACCGAGAAAAACTACAAGAAACTGCTGACGCCGCTTTTGACCAATGGTGGCGGCCAGGGCTTTTGCATCAATCTGTCGGTCGATACCGGCTCGGTCGACCTGATGCGGCTCTGCCGCAAGCTCGGCGTGCTCTACATCGACACCGTCGTCGAGCCGTGGCTCGGCTTCTATTTCGACGCCAAGGCCGACAATGCCAGCCGCACCAACTACGCGCTGCGCGAAGCCTTGATCAAGGAGAAGCACGACAAGCCCGGCGGCGCTACCGCGGTTTCGACCTGTGGCGCCAATCCGGGCATGGTCTCGTGGTTCGTCAAGCAGGCGCTGCTGAACCTTGCCGGCGACCTCGGCCTCGAGTTTTCCGAACCCGCGCAGGACGACCGTGACGGCTGGGCGAAGCTGATGAAGAAGGCCGGCGTCAAGGGCATCCACATCGCCGAGCGCGACACCCAGCGCACCAAGAAGCCGAAGCCGATGAACGTGTTTTGGAACACCTGGTCGGTCGAGGGTTTCATCTCGGAAGGGCTGCAGCCGGCCGAGCTCGGCTGGGGCACGCATGAGAAATGGATGCCGAAGAACGGCAAGGAGCACAAGCATGGCTCCAAGGCTGCGATTTATCTCGAACAGCCCGGCGCCAACACCCGCGTGCGCTCCTGGTGCCCGACGCCGGGCGCGCAATACGGTTTCCTGGTGACGCACAATGAGGCGATCTCGATCGCCGACTTCTTCACCGTGCGCGGTAAGAAGGGCAAGGTGCAATACCGCCCGACCTGCCACTATGCCTATCACCCCTGCAACGACGCCGTGTTGTCACTCCACGAAATGTTCGGCGCTGCCGGCAAGCCGCAGCCGGTCCACCATGTGCTTGACGAAAACGAGCTGGTCGATGGCGTGGACGAGCTTGGCGTGCTGCTCTACGGCCATGCCAAGAACGCCTACTGGTACGGTTCGCAGCTGTCGCTGGCCGAAGCCCGCAAGCTGGCGCCCTACCAGAACGCTACCGGCATGCAGGTCACCTCGGCCGTGCTCGCCGGCATGGTCTGGGCGCTGGAAAACCCGGAAGCCGGCATCGTCGAGGCCGACGAGATGGACTACAAGCGCTGCCTGGAAGTGCAGTCCCAGTATCTCGGACCAGTCAAGGGCTACTACACCGACTGGACGCCGCTCGATAACCGTCCGGGCCTGTTTCCCGAGGACCTCGACAAAAGCGACCCGTGGCAATTCCGCAACATCCTCGTTCGATAGCGGTTCCATACCCCTGCCTCACTGCCTTGCAATCGCCCGGAAATCGGGCGATTGAAGGGATGCGGACGAGAGCAGTGTGCATCCATTTGGACGCACGAGGGACGGCTCTGGAAACTTGAGGCCACGCACATCGTGTTCTCCAAAACGTCGTTTGACGATTGGGCCGATGCGTCAGGAGAGGATTTGATATGACGATTGCGCGCAAAATTCTTTCTGCGGGCGCGGCGGGCGCTCTTGCGACGATGCTTGCCGCCTGCACCACCGGCGGCTCCGACGGGCCACCGATCTCATCGCAGGCGCGAGGCGTCGAAGGCTCATGGCTGAACGCCGAAGGCAAGGCGGTCTCGACATTGAACGGCGGCGTCTTCACCACCGTTTCGGCGGAGACCGGTGAGAAATTCGCTGACGGCAGCTACACCAAGACCGGCGCCACCTCGGTCGAGATCAACGGAACCTCGCTTATCCGGCAGCAGCCAATCGCTTTCAACTGCCTGCTGGTGTCCATAAACCAGCTGAATTGCACCAGCTCCGCCGGGCAGAACTTCGTGCTGACCAGGCGCGGCTGAACCTTTCCCATGCGGCTTTGCGGATGGCGGCGGCGCGATGCCGCCGCCTTTTTATGCCGGCAAACCGATGCCGGTTATCCGCCCTGATTCTTCTTGCATCGCCACAACCGCGATGTGAACATACCCGAAATGCTGGCTGTTATCCTGCAGTCGGGCAAGAGCGTTAAACGCCTTTGATCATATCCGGGAGACGAAGATGAAGAAGCTCGCCGCCATTGCCGCCCTCTCTGCCTCGACACTCGGCCTGTCGGCCGCACCATCCTTTGCCGACTACACGTTGAACATCCTGCATTTCAACGATTGGCACAGCCGCATCGAAGGCAACAACAAATACGAGTCGACCTGCTCGGCCGAGGAAGAGACCAAGGGTGAGTGCATCGGCGGCGCCGGCCGGCTGGTCACCGCGATCGCACAGGAGCGCAAGAAGCTCGAAGGCCAGAACGTGCTGCTGCTCAATGCCGGCGACAGCTTTCAGGGATCGCTGTTCTACATCACCTACAAGGGCACGGCGGAGGAGGAATTCCTCAATCAGATCAAGCCCGACGCGGTGACGCTCGGCAACCACGAATTCGACGATGGCGAGAGCGCGCTGGTGCCTTATCTCGACAAGGCGAAGTTCCCGATCGTCAGCGCCAATGTCGTGCCCAACGACAAGTCCGGCGCCGCAGGCAAGATCAAGCCGTCGATTGTGCTTGAGGTCGGCGGCCAGAAGATCGGCATTGTCGGCGCCGTGACCAACGACACGCCGGAACTCGCCTCTCCCGGCCCCAACATTACCATAGAGGACGACGTGAAGTCGATCACCGCCGAGGTCGAGAAGCTGAAGGCGCAAGGCGTCAACAAGATCATTGCCGTCACCCATATCGGCTACAGGCGCGAGCGCGATGTCATCGCCAAGATCCCGGGCATCGATGTGGTGGTCGGCGGCCACAGCCATTCGCTTCTGTCCAACACCGACCCGAAGGCGGAAGGCCCCTATCCGACGATGGTCGACAACCCCGACGGCTCCAAGGTGCCTGTCGTGCAGGCCGCGTCCTATTCGAAATATCTCGGCGAATTCAAGGTCGTGTTCGACGACAATGGCAACGTCAAGGAAGCCAGCGGCGACCCGATCTTCCTCGACAAGTCGATCACTCCCGATCCGGCCGTTCTTGCCCGCATCAAGGAACTCGGTGCGCCGATCGAGGCGCTGAAGAACAAGGAAGTGGCCGAGACCACCGAGGCCATCGACGGCAGCCGCGAAAGCTGCCGCACCAAGGAATGCGCGATGGGCAACCTCGTCTCCGACGCCATCCTCGACCGCGTCAAGGGACAGGGCGTCGAGATCGTCGTCTCGAATGGCGGCGGCCTGCGGGCTTCGATCGACAAGGGCACCGTCACCATGGGCGAGGTGCTGACCGTGCTGCCGTTCCAGAACACGCTGGCGACCTTCCAGATTTCCGGCAAGGATCTGGTTGCCGGGCTGGAAAACGGCGTCAGCCAGGTCGAGGACGGCGGCGGCCGCTTCCCGCAGGTGGCAGGTCTCAAATACTCCTTCGACAAGTCGGTCGCGCCCAATGCCGGCCGAGTCAAGTCGGTCGAGGTGATGCAGAACGGTGCCTGGGCGCCGATCAATCCGGACAAGGACTATCTGGTCGCCACCAACAATTACGTCCGCCAGGGCGGCGACGGCTACAAGGTCTTCGCCGAGAAGGCCAAGAACGCCTATGATTACGGCCCGGGCCTCGAACAGGTGGTCGCCGACTATCTCGCCGCGCACCGGCCCTACACGCCCAAGCTCGACGGCCGCATCACCGAGGTTGCCGCAACCGTAGCGGCTGCCCCGGCCGCCGAGCCGGCAAAACCAGCCGAACCGGCACCTGCTCCAGCGGAACCGGCAAAACCGGCCGAGGCTGCACCGGCGGAGCCGGCGATGCCCGCATTGCCGGCAGGCTCCGGCGACATCACCACCACGCCGCCGACTGTCCCGGCGGAAACCGCCCCGGCAACGCCGGCTCCGGCCGAACCGGCAAAACCGGCCGAAGCCGCACCTGCTCCGGCAAAGCCGGCTGACGCCGCCCCGGCCGAAGCCAGCCATGTCATCGTCGCCGGCGATACCTATTGGGATCTCGCCAAGAAGGCCTACGGCGACGGCGCCAAGTGGAAGGTGATCTCCGAGGCCAACAAAGGCTACGAACCACGCCGGCTTCCTGTCGGCGCGACCTTGACCATTCCGGCGAAGTAACCTCGCTTCGCACTCACGACCAGCAAAACCCGTCCGGGTAACCGGACGGGTTTTTGGCTTTCAAGGTAAGGTGCGGCCAGACGCAGCATTGAAAACTTGCTCCGCATCGCTAGGTTCGCCCGACATCGTCGGTTTTCGCGGTGTCGGGAGACCTTCATGACGCTTTCCACGCCTGTCGACCCCAGAGCCGCGAAAGCGCTCGACCCGCTACCGGCCGGACATCCGCCGGTAAAGGCAGGCAAGATCGGCGTCATGTTGGTCAATCTCGGCACGCCGGACGGCACCGATTTCAAGCCGATGTGGCGCTATCTCCGCGAATTCCTGTCCGATCCGCGGGTCATCGAGCTCAACAAGGCGATCTGGTATCCGATCCTCTACGGCTTGGTGCTGACCACGAGACCGAACAAGTCCGGGGCCAATTACGCCAGGATATGGAACCGCGAGAGGAACGAGTCGCCGCTGCGCACCTACACCCGGGCGCAGGGCGAAAAGCTGGCCGCAGCGCTCATCGACCTACCCGATGTCGTGGTCGACTGGGCGATGCGCTACGGCAACCCCTCGACCGCGAGCGTCGCTCAAAGGCTGGTCGAGCAAGGCTGCGACCGCATCCTGTCGTTCCCACTCTACCCGCAATACTCCGCGACCACCACCGCGACCGCCAACGACCAGCTGTTTCGCGCCTTGATGAAGATGCGCCGCGCGCCTGCCGTGCGCAGTGTTCCGCCCTACTATGACGAGCCGGTCTACATCGAGGCGCTCGCCCATTCGATCGAACGGCATCTGGCAACGCTAGACTTCGAGCCCGAGGTGGTCATCACCTCCTATCACGGCATCCCGAAGCCCTATTTCGAGAAGGGCGATCCCTATCACTGCCATTGCCAGAAGACGACACGGCTGTTGCGTGAACGACTGGGGTGGGATGAAAAGAAGCTGATCATCACCTTCCAGTCGCGCTTCGGCGCCCAGGAATGGCTGCAGCCCTACACCGACAAGACGGTCGAGAAACTGGCGAAGGACGGCGTGAAATCGATCGCCATCGTCAACCCAGGCTTTTCCGTCGACTGCATCGAGACGCTGGACGAAATCGGCCGCGAGGCGGCCGAGACCTTCCATCACGCCGGCGGCGAGAAGTTCGCCCACATCCCGTGCCTCAACGACAGTGCAGAAGGCATGGCGGTGATCGAGGCGATGGTGCGGCGCGAGCTGTCGGGCTGGGTCTGAGGCCGCCACGTTGCGCGATCGATCGCCGCAGTTGCGCTATTCCATGCACTAATAATCAACGATCACCTGATTGTAACATTATTGAAACACACCTAAGTGTTTGGTGAAGTCGGTTGCATGGAATCAACGCCATGGCCGGCATCTGAGGGAGATTCAAATGGACTTCAGTGGTTTCGGTATTGCGATTGGTGCGCTTGCCTTTCTGGTATTGGTGCTTCTTATCAAAGGCATCCGGACAATCCCGCAAGGCTATAATTATACGGTGGAGCGCTTTGGTCGTTACACCAAAACACTAAGCCCCGGCCTCAACCTGATCGTGCCGTTCGTCGACCGAATCGGCGCCAAGATGAACATGATGGAGCAGGTGCTCGACGTTCCGAGCCAGGAAATCATCACGCGCGACAACGCCATTGTGGGCGTCGACGGCATCGCCTTCTACCAGATCCTCAATGCGGCCCAGGCCGCCTACCAGGTCGCCGGCCTGGAGAACGCCATCCTCAATTTGACGATGACCAACATCCGTACCGTCATGGGTTCGATGGACCTCGACGAACTGCTGTCGAACCGCGACGCCATCAACGAACGGCTGCTGCGCGTCGTCGACGAAGCGGCGCATCCGTGGGGCATCAAGATCACCCGCGTCGAGATCAAGGACATCAATCCGCCGGCCAACCTCATCGAATCGATGGGCCGTCAGATGACCGCCGAACGCAACAAGCGTGCGCAGATCCTCGCCGCCGAAGGCCTCAAGCAGTCGCAGATCCTCGAGGCCGAGGGCCGCAAGGAAGCCGCCTTCCGCGACGCCGAGGCGCGCGAACGCTCGGCCGAAGCCGAAGCGCGAGCCACCCAGGTTGTATCGGAAGCCATCTCCAAGGGCGACGTGCAGGCACTCAACTACTTCGTGGCGCTGAAATACACTGAAGCGATGGGCAAGATCGGCACCGCCAACAACAGCAAGGTCGTGCTGATGCCGATGGAAGCCTCGGCGCTGATCGGCACGCTCGGTGGCATAAGCGAGATCGCCAGGGAGGTGTTCCGCAGCGAAGGCACCCCCGGCGCCGCCAGGCAGGCCGCCCGCCCTCCGGTGGTTCGCCCAAGCGAGAATTGAGGCTAGCTGAGAACTGAGATCATAGGAGCGCACTCCCATGTTCGACCGCATCATTTCCGAACTTGGTCCGTGGAACTGGATGGTTCTGGGCTTCGTCCTCCTGGTGATGGAGGTCATCGCGCCAGGAATATTCATGCTGTGGATCGGCATCGCCGCATTGGTGATCGGTGTGATTTCCCTGCTCGTCTGGGACGCAAGCTTCTGGGCCTGGGAAGTCCAGGTCCTCGCCTTCCTGGCCCTGTCGCTGGTCTCGGCCTTTGCCGGAAAGAAGCTGGTTGGTGGGCGTAATACCCCTAGCGACCAGCCGCTGCTCAACCGGCGCGGCGCGCAGTTGGTCGGCAGGATGGCAACGCTGGCCGAGCCGATCAAGGACGGTCGCGGCCGCATCAAACTCGGCGACACACTGTGGCGCGTCTCCGGTCCCGACCTGCCGGCCGGCACGCAGGTGCGCGTCGTCAGTTCGGCCGACACCGATCTGGAACTGACCGTCGAGGCAGTTTGACATTTCGAAAGCGCATGGCGCTTTCGATCCGGAAAATCAGGCCGCGTCGCCTAGGGCTTCCCGAACGCGACGCGTCCTTTGATTTTTTCAGGCGGCGCCGATGCGCAGCAGGTCGTGCAGATGAACCAGTCCCACGAGCCGCCTGCCTTCGACCACCATCAGGCTCGTAATGGCCGAATTGTTGATAATCTGCAGCGCCGTCGCCACCAGCGTGTCCGGTGTGGCCGTCTTCGGCTTTTTCGTCATCACCTGATCGACGCTCATTTCCATGAGATTGCTGCCGATGTGACGCCTGATGTCGCCATCGGTGATGATGCCCACCAACGCGCCATCCGCCGTCGCGATCGCCACGCAGCCGAAGCCCTTGTTCGACAATTCGAGGATCGCCTCGCGCATGCCCGTGCCGGAAGCCACCAGCGGCAGCCTTTCGCCGACATGCATGATCTCGTGGATCTGCGTGAGATTGGCGCCGAGCTGGCCGCCGGGGTGGAATGTGCGGAAATGGTCGGGCGTGAAGCCGCGCGCTTCGAGCAGCGCGATAGCCAGCGCATCGCCGACCACCAGTTGCAGCAGGGTCGATGTCGTCGGCGCCAGGCCGTGCGGGCAGGCTTCCGGCACGGACGGCAGGAGCAGCACCACGTCGGCCGCGCGCGCCAGCGCCGAGGCCGCGCCCGCGGTAATCGCAATCAGCGGGATCGAGAAGCGCCTGGAATAGGCGACGATGCCCATCAATTCTCTGCTCTCGCCGGACCATGACATGGCGATGATGGCATCGTCTCTGGCGATCATGCCAAGGTCGCCATGATTGGCCTCCGCCGGATGGACGAAGAAGGCAGGCGTGCCGGTCGAAGCCAGACTGGCCGCGATCTTAGTGCCGATATGGCCGCTTTTGCCGACGCCGGTGACTATGACGCGGCCATTGATGCGCGACACCATGTCGACGGCGCGGGCGAAAGGTTCGGCCAGTTCGTTCTCCAGCGCGGCGGCCAATGCCGCCACGCCGGCCTGTTCCGTGGCTACCGTTCTCAGCGCCGAGGCGATCGAAGCCTCCAAAGGCTTCTTTTCTTGGGATCCCGCATGCATGGCTGATGCGATTAGCGCTTTGCCGTTCGCCTGTCCAACAGAATTGCCGTCCAGCCATGTCCGACAGGCACCCCTTCAACCCTCCGTTAACCATCCCCGTTTACGGTTCGGTAAGTATGGCGCGCTTGCGCCGCGCAAGCAGTGGTGACGATGTCGCGGGCCCAACCTCAAGAGAAAAAAGGTCGAACGGGCAGAGCGTTTTGCGCTCTGCTTCTGGCGACGAGCGTGCTCGCTTTGCTGCGGCCAACTGCGCTTCATGCCCAGGAGACCGAGCTGCGCGGCGAAGTTTCGGAATCGGCGATCCTGTCCGACCAGCAGCGCCGGGCCAGGCAATTGAGCAAGGCCAACACGCAGGTCAAGCCCGCCCCTGCCGACACCGCCCCCACGGGAAACACGCCAACCGCTTATGTGCCGGCCAGCGATGGCGCCTTGCCTGATGACACCGACCCGTCACAGGCCGGCGCAAACAGCATTTTCGACCCGCCGGCGACCATCGACGATTCGTTCGCCGACAAGCCGCCAACCGTCCTGCCACGCCGCCCGTCGACGGCAAAGCAACGCGCCGACGCGGATGCAGACAAGGCCAAGGACAAAACCAAGGCTGCCGACAAGAAGAAGCCTGGCAAAGCCACGGACCAGACCACCACCGGAACGACTCCGGACGGCACTGCGGCAGGCGACGCCGATCAGGACATAGCCAACCGCCGTGTCCTCACCGTCGACGGCGTCGACCGACGAAAGCTCGACCCCGGCGCCGAGCGCACCGACGCCATCGAGGGCCTGAAGAAGAAGCTCGAGGACGACCCGTACGCGGCAACCGGCATCAAGGTCGGCTCGTTCCTGCTGCGGCCGGCGCTCGAGCAGGGCGTTGCCGTCACGTCGAACGCCGATTCCAGCGCTGGCGGCAAGTCGGCGGTGCTGTCCGAAACGGCGCTGCGTTTCTCCGCCGCCTCCGATTGGCGCGAGAATTCGGCGGTCATCGACGGCTACGGTAATTTCCGCAACACCATTTCGGGCCAGAAGATCAATGAGGCACGCGGCCGTATCCAAGGCACGTACAATGTCGACCTCGACAATGAACTGCGCGCCATCGCCAAGCTCGGCTACGAGATTGCACCGGAATCGGCCTCCGCGCCCGACGCCATTGCCGGCGTCAAATCGCAGCCGATCCGCCAGACGGTCGACGGCAGCCTCGGCGTCGAGAAGGACGTCGGCAAGATGCGCTTTGCGCTGACCGGCGCAGTCTCCCACGACATCTATGGCGACGCCAAGCTAACGGACGGCACCGTGTTGTCGCAGAAGGATCAGGACAACACGCTCTACACCGCAACGTTGCGGACCGGCTATGAAATTTCCCCGGCTCTGACGCCCTTTGCCGAGATTGAGCTCGGCCGCCGGGTATATGACCAACGGATCGACAACAAGGGCTTCGAGCGCTCTTCGACCCGGCTTGGCGCACGCGCCGGTGTCGAAGTCGACATGGGCGAGAAGCTCAAAGGTGAGTTCTCGGCCGGCTGGCTGAGGGAGGCGATCGACGACAAGAACCTGGAGGCGATTTCGGGAGCCACCATCAATGCCGACCTCAAATGGTCGCCCGAGCGCGGTACCATCATCAGCCTCACCGGGCGAACCACGGTCGAAGGCACAACGAATGCCGGTGAGAGCGGCGACATCCTCTATTCCGGCCGCCTCACCGGCGAGCGGCAGATCCGCGCCGACCTGACCGGCAACGCAGCCCTTGGGCTCGACTGGCGCAATTACACCGGCTCCGACGGCCATGACATGACGCTGAGTGCAGAGGCCGGGCTGACCTGGTGGCTGAACCGCTATGTCGGCCTCACCAGCCGCGCCCGCACCGAAAAGCTGACCAGCAATCTGCCCGGGCGCAACTACACCGCCAACAGCATCTACTTGGGGCTGAAGCTGCAGCGGTAGCTAAAAAGCAGCGCCGCGACGCTCGGACGGCTTCATCTCATCGAGCAGCGTGCGGATGACGCCGGCCATGTTCTCGTTCATGTCGCTGCGCCACAGCGCGAAGGCGACATTGGCCTCGACGAACCCTTCCGGCGAGCCGCAATCGAAGGTGCGGCCCTGAAAGTGGTAGCCAAAGAAGGGCTGCTGCTTTTCCAGCTTCAGCATCGCGTCGGTGAGCTGGATCTCGTTGCCGGCGCCCTTTTCCTGGCTTTCCAGGATCTTGAAAATCTCGGGCTGCAGGATGTAGCGGCCGTTGATGTAGAGATTGGACGGTGCGGTGCCGGTCTTCGGCTTTTCGACCATCTCGGTGATGCGGAAGCCGTGATGCGTGTCCTCGCCCCGGCCGACAATGCCATATTTGTGGGTCTCGGCCGGATCGCATTCCTGCACGGCGATGATGTTGTTGCCCGTCTCCTCGTAGAGCTCGACCATGGCCTTCGTGCAGCTCTTCTCCGACTGCATGATCATGTCGGGCAGCAACAGCGCGAAGGGTTCGTCGCCGACCAGTTCACGGGCGCACCAGACGGCATGGCCAAGCCCCATCGGCACCTGCTGGCGGGTGAAGGAGGTCTGCCCAGGCGCCGGCTGCAGCCGCTGCAGGCGGGCCAACTGCTCGTCCTTGCCGCGCTGTGCCAGCGTATCATAGAGCTCGAACTGGATATCGAAATGGTCTTCTATGACCGCCTTGTTGCGGCCGGTGACAAAGATGAAATGTTCGATGCCGGCCTCGCGCGCCTCATCAACGACATACTGGATGACGGGCCGGTCGACGACGGTCAGCATCTCCTTGGGGATGGCCTTTGTGGCCGGGAGAAACCGTGTGCCGAGACCGGCGACCGGGAAAACTGCCTTGCGAACTCGCTTCATGCGTCAATTATCCGTTTGAGGGCGTGCCCGGCAATCCCGCCTCGCGACATTTTCGCGCCGGAATTGTGGATTATCGGGCCATTGAGGGAAACATCAACCGGTAAAGCATCCAGGTGTCTTTTCGTTCCAGGCGCCGCCTATGGTAAACCAATTGCTAACCCGGTTCGGCGATGAATGTCTTTCCTGAGATAAAGAAAGGGGAAAATATGTCCGTTCGCAGTGCCGCAAAACTCTTTACCAGCGTGCTGACGGCGGCCAGCCTCTCGCTCGCCTTGCTGATGCCGGCCGGACCGGCCTTCGCCGATGCCGGGTTTCGGCAATGGGTCGCCGGCTTCCGCGCCACCGCCGTGGCGGGCGGCGTTTCCGGCGCGGTCTACGACCGGGCGTTCCGGGGCATCAATGAACCCGACCCGGTGGTGCTGGAAAAGGCACGCACCCAGCCCGAATTCACCGCACCTGCCTGGGACTATTTCGACAACCGCGTCCACGACCAGTCCGTTGCCGTCGGCCAGCAGATGGCCAGGAAATGGAAGCCGTGGCTGGAACGGATCGAGGCGAGGTTCGGCGTCGACCGCTACATCCTGCTCGCCATCTGGTCGATGGAATCGAATTATGGCGAGAGCCTCAAGCGCGACGACATCATGCGCAATGTCATCCGCTCGCTGGCAACCCTCGCCTATGGCGACCCGAAGCGTTCGAAATTCGCCCGCACCCAATTGGTCGCCGCGCTGAAAATCCTGCAGACCGGCGACATCGACGAAAGCCACCTGATGGGCTCCTGGGCCGGCGCCATGGGCCAGACCCAGTTCATCCCGACCAGCTACCAGCATTATGCCGTCGACATGGACGGCAACGGCAAGCGCGACATCTGGAATTCGATCCCCGATGCGTTGGCGACATCAGCCAATCTGCTGAAGAAGAATGGCTGGCAGGGCGGCAAGACCTGGGGCTACGAGGTCACCATTCCGGCGGGCAAACTGCCGGCCGGCTCGAAGACATTGGCGCAGTGGCAGGCGCTCGGCGTCGCCAGGGCCAATGGCAAGCCGTTCAAGAACGCAACCGACAAGGCGACGCTGAAAGTGCCGGACGGCCGCGGCGGACCGGCCTTCCTGATGATCAAGAACTTCTCCGTCATCAAGGCCTACAACAACGCCGACAAATATGCCCTGGCCGTCGGCCTTCTTGCCGACGAAATCGCCGGCTCTAATGGTCTGGTGCAGGACTGGAAGCGGCCTTTCACCAAACTGTCCTTCGAGGAAAGGCAGGAGTTGCAGAAGCGGCTTTCGCAGCACGGACTTTACGACGGCAAGTTCGACGGCAAGATCGGTGACGGCACGAAAACCGCCATCATGACCTATCAGGCAACGGTCGGCTTGACCCAGGACGGGTATCCGAGCATGGAAGTGCTCAAATGGCTCAGAAAGAAATAGAGCCATCGGCAGCGCCGCGCATTGCGGCGCACAAGGATGCCGTAGCATTGATGTGTGCATGATCCGCTGCGAGGGCCATGCACCAAGGGATGGAGAGGGTGCTTGGTTTCGGCAGCGCGTATCCGTGTGATCGTTTTCCGCTTGCCGATCCTCGTTCTGGCCATCGTTGTCCTGGCGACGGGGGTCGCCGGCAGTTTCCACACACCGGCTTTGGCGCAGGAACAACCGCAGAACCGCGGCTGGTCGCTGCGCGACCTTCTGTTCCCGCGCCGCAGCGAACGCATCGAGCCGCCGCTCGACGTCCGCAAGGCAAAGCCGAAGGTCAAGAAGAAGCCCCGTGCACCCGTTGAACCTTCCGCTCCGATTGTCGAGAAGACACCGGATGCCCGCGTCGTTCTGGTGATCGGCGATTTCATGGCCAACGGCCTGGCCGAAGGCCTCGAAACAGCCTTTGCCGACAATGCCAACGTCAGGATCGTCGAGCGCGCCAACGGTTCTTCGGGTTTCGTGCGCGATGATGTCTACAATTGGCCCGAACAGGTCAAATCGCTGGTCGAGACCGAAAAACCCTCCGTGGTCGTCGTCATGCTCGGCTCCAACGACCGCCAGCAGATGCGCGTCAACGATGTGCGCGAGCAGCCGCGCTCCGAGAACTGGACCAAGGAATACGAACGCCGGACCGAAGCCTTGGGAAAGGCACTGGCGGCGACCAAGGTGCCTTATCTGTGGGTCGGCATGCCAGCCTTCAAGACGCCGAAGATGACCTCCGACATGCTCGCCTTCAACGACATCTACCACTCGGCTGCCGAGAAGAACGGCGGCGAATTCGTCGATGTCTGGGATGGGTTCGTCGACGAGAACGGCGCCTTTGTCTCGACCGGCCCCGACATTAACGGCCAGGCCGTGCGGCTGCGCTCCGACGACGGCATCAACGTCTCGAAAGCCGGCAAGCGAAAGCTCGCCTTCTACACCGAAAAGCCGCTGGCCAAGATCCTCGGCCTGGCAGCGCCAGGAAGCGTGGTGACGGCTGCCGCACCGGCCGGCGCCCCGGTCGAGGCGCCGTCGCTGCCCGCCGCCCCGATCGTGGTCGACCGCACCGTTCCGATGCTGCTCAACGATCCGGCGCTCGACGGCGGGACCGAGCTTCTCGGTGCGGCGGCGGCGCCGAAAGCCAATCCGGATCTGCCCGGCGAAAAACTAATCCTCGAAGGCAAGGCGCCCGAGGCCTCGCCCGGTCGCGCCGACGACTTCTCCTGGCCGCCCAAGGCCGCTGCCGCGACGGATACGACGACGGCGATCAACCGTTAACGGGGGAGTACCGTCGACCCCATCAGCGCTTCATCGATCGAGCGCGCGGCCTGGCGGCCTTCGCGGATCGCCCACACAACCAGCGACTGGCCGCGGCGCACATCACCTGCGGCGTAGAGCTTGTCGACGCTGGTCTTGTAGTCGCGATCGTTGGCTTCGACATTGCGGGAACGGCGGCTGTCGGTGGTGATTTTCATCTCACCGTCCAGCTCTTTCGCGACGCCCACGGCGGCCGGGCCGGCAAAGCCGATGGCGATGAAGGCGAGGTCTGCACGGATGACGAATTCGGTGCCGGGGATAGGCTTGCGCTTCTCGTCGACCTCGCAGCACTTGACGCCGGTCAGTTGGCCGTCCTCGCCGATGAATTCTAGCGTCGCCACCTGGAATTCGCGCTCCGCGCCTTCGGCCTGTGAGGACGAGGTGCGCATCTTGGTCGCCCAGTAGGGCCAGACCGAAAGCTTGTCTTCCTTCTCCGGCGGCTGCGGGCGGATGTCGAGCTGGGTGACGCGCACCGCGCCCTGGCGGAAGGCGGTGCCGACGCAGTCGGACGCGGTATCGCCGCCGCCGACGACGACGACATGCTGGCCGCCGGCGATGATCGGATGCGACGGCCAGGCCACCGACTGGATCGGCTCGCCGCCGACGCGACGGTTCTGCTGCACCAGATAGGGCATGGCGTCATAGACGCCGCCGAGATCGTCGCCCGGAATATTGGCCGGACGCGGCGATTCCGAACCGCCGCAATAGAGCACCGCATCGTATCCGGCGAGCAACTCTGCCACCGGCTTGTCGACGCCGACATTGACGCCGCAATGGAAGGTCACGCCCTCGCCCTGCATCTGCTCGATGCGGCGGTCGATATAGTGCTTCTCGATCTTGAAGTCGGGAATGCCGTAGCGCATCAGCCCGCCGGGACGGCTCTCACGCTCATAAACGCTGACCTCGTGGCCGGCGCGGCCAAGCTGCTGCGCCGCCGCCATCCCTGCCGGGCCGGAGCCGATGACAGCGACCCGCTTGCCCGTCTTCTTCTCTGGCGGATAAGGCCGGATATGGCCGGTTTCATAAGCCTTGTCGGCGATTGCCTGTTCGACAGTCTTGATGGCAACCGGAATGTCCTCGAGGTTCAGCGTGCAGGCTTCCTCGCAGGGCGCGGGGCAGATGCGGCCGGTGAACTCGGGGAAATTGTTGGTCGAATGCAGGTTGCGGATCGCATTGTCCCAGTCGCCATTGTAGACGAGGTCGTTCCAGTCCGGGATCTGGTTGTGGATCGGGCAACCGGTCGGCCCGTGGCAGAACGGGATGCCGCAATCCATGCAGCGCGCGGCCTGTTTCTCGACCTCCTTGTCCGACATCGGCAGCGTGAATTCACGAAAATGCCGGATGCGGTCGGAGGCCGGCTGGTACTTGTGCACCTGCCGGTCGATTTCGAGAAAGCCTGTTACCTTGCCCATAGTCCAGTTCCTGCTGTCCAGATGGTGCGGTTTTCGCACCCGTTAACCCCTTGAGGCAGCCGTGGCAACCTTGCATCCGAGGTCAAACTGTCGCTGAAAGTTCCGCCGGGAAGCCTGCGCCTCCCGGCAAGTCGAAAAACCTATTCCGCCGCCACGCCCATGCGCATGCGTTCCATCTCGATCAGCGCGCGGCGGTATTCGACCGGCATGATCTTGCGGAATTTCGGCCGGAAGGTCGTCCAGTCGTCGAGTATCTCGCGGCCGCGTACCGAACCGGTGAAATGGACGTGGTTCGAGATAAGCTGGTAAAGCCGTTCCTCGTCATGGGTGGTCATGTCGCCCGAGACGTCGACGCGACCCTTGTGGTCGAGGTCACCGCCATGATGCAGCAGCCTTTCCATCAGATCGTCTTCTTCCGGAACCGGCTCCAGCTCGACCATCGCCATGTTGCAGCGCGCGGCGAAATCGCCGGCCTCATCCAGAACATAGGCCACGCCGCCCGACATGCCGGCAGCGAAGTTGCGACCGGTCTGGCCGATGACGACGACGATGCCGCCGGTCATGTATTCGCAGCCATGATCGCCGACGCCTTCAACGACGGCGGCGACGCCCGAATTGCGCACCGCGAAGCGCTCGCCGGCGACACCTGCGAAATAGGCCTCGCCCTCGGTCGCGCCATAGAGGACGGTGTTGCCGACGATGATCGATTCCGCCGCGACGATCCTGGACTCCTCCGGCGGCCGGATGACGATGCGTCCGCCCGACAGGCCCTTGCCGACATAGTCGTTGGCCGCACCGACGAGATCGAACGAGATGCCGCGCGCCAGGAAGGCGCCGAACGACTGGCCGGCGGTGCCGGTCAGCTTCACCTGGATCGTGTCCTCGCGCAGGCCCTTGTGCCTGAAGCGCTTGGCGACTTCGCCCGACAGCATGGCGCCCGTGGAGCGATCGACATTGCGGATGTCGACCTCGATCTTGACCGGCTGCTTGCTTTCGAGCGCGGGCTTCGCCAGTTCGATCAGCTTGCGATCGAGTACATCGTCGATCGGGTGTTTCTGCCGTTCGGTCCAGTGCACCGCCTCATGCGGCGCGTCCGGCTTGAAGAACATCTTGCCGAAATCGAGCCCACGCGCCTTCCAATGCTGGATCATCTCGCGCTTTTCCAGCAGGTCGCTGTCGCCGATGATCTGGTCGATATGGGTGTAGCCCATCTCGGCCAGCAGCCCCCTCACCTCTTCCGCAACATAGAAGAAGAAGTTGATGACATGCTCGGGCGTGCCCTTGAAACGCTTGCGCAGAACCGGGTCCTGCGTCGCGACGCCGACCGGGCAGGTGTTCAAGTGGCACTTGCGCATCATGATGCAGCCGGCCGCGATCAGCGGCGCGGTCGAGAAGCCGAACTCGTCGGCACCGAGCAGCGCACCGATGATGACGTCGCGCCCCGTGCGCAAGCCACCATCGACCTGCAGCGCAACGCGCGAGCGCAGCCCGTTCAGCACCAGCGTCTGGTGCGTCTCGGCTAGGCCCATTTCCCACGGGCTGCCGGCATGCTTGAGCGAGGTCAGCGGCGACGCGCCGGTGCCGCCATCATAGCCCGATATGGTGATGTGGTCGGCGCGTGCCTTGGCGACGCCGGCCGCAACCGTACCGACACCGACTTCCGACACCAGCTTGACCGATACGTCGGCCGCCGGGTTGACGTTCTTCAGATCATAGATCAGCTGCGCCAGATCCTCGATCGAATAGATGTCGTGATGCGGCGGCGGCGAGATCAGGCCGACGCCAGGCGTCGAGTGCCGGACCTTGGCGATGGTGGCGTCGACCTTGTGGCCGGGCAGCTGGCCGCCCTCACCGGGCTTGGCGCCCTGCGCGACCTTGATCTGCATGACATCGGAATTGACGAGATACTCGGCGGTGACGCCAAACCGCCCCGAGGCGACCTGCTTGATCGCCGAACGTTCGGGATTCTTGCTGCCGCCGGGCAGCGGCAGATAGCGGTCGGCCTCTTCGCCGCCCTCGCCGGTGTTCGACTTGCCGCCGATCTGGTTCATGGCGCGCGCCAGCGTCGTGTGTGCCTCGCGCGAGATCGAGCCGAACGACATCGCCCCGGTCGAGAAGCGCTTGACGATATCGGCCGCCGACATCACGTCCTCTATCGCCACCTTCTTGCGGCCGGTCTCTTCCGCAAGCTTGATCCTGAACAGGCCGCGTATGGTCTGAGCACGGGCCGTCTCGCTGTCGATCTGCGCGGAATACTCCTTGAACGTCTCCCACGAGCCCTGACGCACGGCGTGCTGCAAGGTGGCGACGGCGTCGGGCGACCACATATGGGCTTCGCCGCGCATGCGGTACATGTACTCGCCGCCGACCTCGAGGCTGTTGCGCAGCACCGGATCGTTGCCGAAACCGTCGGTGTGGCGGCTGAGCGTCTCGGCCGCGACCTCGTCCAGGCCGACACCTTCGATCAGCGTCGCTGTGCCGGTGAAGTACTTCTCGACGAAATCCGACTTCAGCCCGATGGCGTCGAATATCTGCGCGCCGCAATAGGACTGATAGGTGGAGATGCCCATCTTCGACATCACCTTGAGGATGCCCTTGCCGATCGACTTGATGTAGCGCGAGACCACCTCGTAGGCGTCAACCTCAGCCGGCAGTTCGCCACGCTTGTGCATGTCGAGCAGCGTATCGAAGGCAAGGTAGGGGTTGATCGCCTCGGCGCCGTAGCCGGCGAGACAGCAGAAATGATGCACTTCGCGTGGCTCGCCGGATTCCACGACCAGGCCGACCGCGGTGCGCAGACCCTTGCGGATCAGATGGTGGTGCACGGCAGCCGTCGCCAGCAGTGCCGGAATGGCGATACGGTCGGGACCGACCTGGCGGTCGGACAGGATGATGATGTTGTAGCCGCCGGCGACAGCGGCTTCCGCCCGCTCGCACAGACGCTCGACGGCGCCCTGCATGCCGGCCGCGCCCTCGCTCGACCCGTAGGTGATGTCGATGGTCTTGGTGTCGAAACGGTCCTCGGTGTGGCCGATCGAGCGGATCTTTTCCAGATCGCCATTGGTCAGGATCGGCTGGCGCACTTCGAGCCGCTTGCGGCGCGAATTGCCGACCAGGTCGAAGATGTTCGGCCGCGGCCCGATGAACGACACCAGGCTCATCACCAGCTCCTCGCGGATCGGGTCGATCGGCGGGTTGGTGACCTGGGCGAAATTCTGTTTGAAATAGGTGTAGAGCAGCTTCGACTTGTCCGACATCGCCGAGATCGGCGTGTCGGTGCCCATCGAACCCACGGCTTCCTGGCCGGTGGTCGCCATCGGCGACATCAACAGCTTGGTGTCTTCCTGCGTGTAGCCGAAAGCCTGCTGGCGATCGAGCAGGCTGACATCCTTGCGCAGCGCGCGCGGCTCCACCGGCTTCAGATCCTCGAGGATCAGCTGCGTGTTGTTGAGCCAGGTCTTGTAGGGATGCCTGGTGGCGATCTCCGACTTGATCTCCTCGTCGGAAATGATGCGGCCCTTGGCGAGGTCGATCAGAAGCATGCGGCCGGGCTGCAGCCGCCACTTCTTGACGATCCTCTCCTCCGGCACCGGCAGCACGCCGGCCTCTGACGCCATGATGACGCGGTCGTCGTCGGTGACGATGTAGCGCGCCGGCCGCAGCCCGTTGCGGTCGAGCGTGGCGCCGATCTGGCGGCCGTCGGTGAAGGCGACCGCGGCCGGCCCGTCCCACGGCTCCATCAGGGCTGCATGGTATTCGTAGAAAGCCTTGCGGTCGGCATCCATCAGCTTGTTGCCGGCCCACGCTTCGGGGATCAGCATCATCATGGCATGGCTGAGGCTGTAGCCGCCCTGGAACAGGAACTCGAGCGCATTGTCGAAGCACGCCGTGTCGGACTGGCCGTCATAGGAGATCGGCCACAGCTTCGAGATGTTGTTGCCGAACAGTTCGGAATCGACCGAGGCCTGGCGCGCCGCCATCCAGTTGTTGTTGCCGCGCACCGTGTTGATCTCGCCATTATGCGCGACCATGCGGTAGGGGTGCGCCAGCTTCCAGGACGGGAAGGTGTTGGTCGAGAAGCGCTGGTGGACGAGGATCAGCGCGGTCTCGAAACGCGGATCCGACAAATCCTTGTAATAGGCGCCGACCTGGTAGGCCAGGAACATGCCCTTGTAGACAATGGTACGCGCCGATAGCGACACACAGTAGGCGCCGATATCCTTGTTGTTGTTCTCGGCGTAGATACGGCCGGAAATCACCTTGCGCAGCAGGTACAGCCTGGCCTCGTATTCCTCGTCATCTGGAATGTCCGATGTGCGGCCGATGAAGACCTGGCGATGGAACGGTTCGGAGGCCGCAATATCGGGCGCCTTCGACAGCGATGAATTGTCGACTGGCACGTCGCGAAAGCCTAAAAGCGGCAGCCCTTCTGACAGCGCCGATTCGGCGATGATCTCTTCGATATGGGCGCGCAGTGCCGCATCCTGCGGCATGAACCAGTGGCCGACGCCGTATTGGCCTGCCGCCGGCAGTTCGACGCCCTGGGCCGCCATCTCTTCGCGGAAGAAATGATCGGGAATCTGCACCAGCACGCCGGCGCCGTCGCCCATCAGCGGATCGGCGCCGACAGCGCCGCGATGCGTCAGGTTTTCGAGCACGAAGAGCCCGTCCTTGACGATCTGGTGCGACTTCACGTTCTTCATGTTGACGATGAAGCCGACGCCGCACGCGTCATGCTCGTTGCGCGGATCGTAGAGACCCTGCGCGGCCATACCGTTGCCGGTCAGGCCGTTGGTGGTTCGGCCTTCTTTGGTCAGAACGGTATTTTTAACGGCTGCCGCTTTCGTCTGCGCGGCCTGGCCGATAATCGCAGATGGCGTCAGTTCCGTCATCGTCCTGTCCTCCGATCCGGCCCCTTGCACGTCTAGCATTTGGGGCGCTGGTCTACCTTGGGAAGCGACTGGCTTCCGCTCTCATTCTTGCGGCACGTCTTTTCGAAATCCTTGGCGGACCGTGCGGTGCACCGCCGGTTCGTATCCGGTATCGTACAGGCCACAGCCGAGCCGTCTACCCGTCGCTCGCGGCAACGGCCGGAGTGGCCCAAATGATACGCCAATCCAGCCTGACTTGTGCGACAAAATAAGACAGCACTACTGTCCTAAATTTTTATGGCAGAAATCCTGGGCGCACACAAGACCGATTCACCAAATTCTTGGACGTTTGGCGACAGAAAATTACGTCGGGCGCTGTTGAAACGAAATTTCGGTCCCGGCACTCCTTCGTGATCGCCTTTGGCTTTACCGCTTTTTCAGCCCTTGGCCCTTGCGCGTCAAACCCCGAAACGGCCATGGTCGCGCTCTTGTCGCAACCAGACTTTCTCAACCAGGCAGGGACTTTCCTGATGTTCTTTGCATCCGACAACTGGGCGGGCGTCCATTCCAACATTGCCGCCGGGCTGTCAGCCAATGCTGGCGGCTTTTCGACCGCCTATGGCGATGGCGATCTCGACCGGGCCGTCTACCAGCGTTTCAGCGAGATCTTCGAACGCGAGGTCGCGGTGTTCTTCGTCGCTACCGGCACGGCGGCCAACTCGCTGTCCCTGGCCGCTTACAACAAGCCCGGCGGCATTTCCTTTGCGCACCGCGAATCGCACATCATCGAGGACGAATGCGGCGCGCCGGAATATTTCAGCGGCGGCTCGCGTCTCCATGCTGTCGACGGCGCCCTGGGCAAGATCGATCCGCACAACCTTGAACGCGCCGTCGCCCGTTTCGCACCCGAAATCGTCCATTGGGGACGCCCGACGGCCGTCTCGATCACCCAATCGACCGAAGTCGGCACAGTGTACGGGCTCGACGACATTTCCACCATTTCGGAGATCGCCAAACGCTTTTCCCTGCCGCTGCATATGGACGGCGCCCGTTTTGCCAACGCATTGGTCGCGCTTGAGACGACGCCGGCCGAAATGACCTGGAAGCGCGGCGTCGACATCGTCTCGTTCGGCGGCACCAAGAACGGCTGCTGGTGCGCCGAAGCGGTGGTGCTGTTCGATCTAGACCGCGCCAAGGAGTTGTCCTTCCTGCGCAAGCGCGCCGCACAGCTGTTCTCCAAGTCGCGCTTCATCGCAGCGCAGTTCGACGCCTACTTCACGGACGGCCTGTGGCTGGACACGGCCCGTCATGCCAATGCCATGGCCGCGCGCCTGGCGGCTGCGATCGAGGATTCGGCAACGGCGAAGCTCGCCTGGTTGCCGCAGGCCAACGAGGTGTTCGCGGTGATGAAAAAGGCGGAAGCCGAAAGGCTGCAATCCGTCGGCGCAGCCTTTTACGACTGGCACAGGCCGCACGGCTTCGACGGCCATGTCGGCGAGGACGAGTTGCTCTATCGCTTCGTCACCAGCTTTGCCACGACTTCAGATGAGGTCGATCGCTTCGGCCAGATGATCGCCTGAACCCGCGAGACCGCGCCAATGACAAAGCCACCTCTCGGCTCAACCATGCGGCTGGTTCGCCCGGCGCCAAACGTGCTCGGCTTCTACGATGGCCGCGTTGACGGCGTTCGCGCCTGGTCGGACGAGCCGAACTGGCTGGACGACGGCGCCTATGCCCTCGGCATCTGCACCTATGCGA